>CAMJMF010000211.1 GCA_946406925.1 uncultured Spirochaetales bacterium
GAAATCTGATTTTTTGAGCCGATTGTATTGATTTCTCTGTTCATTTCCTGGCAGATAAAATCCAGTTTTCTTCCAGGTGCAGGATTAGTCTCTATTTCTTTTTTTAGTGCTGAAATGTGGCTCTTTAAGCGCACAATCTCTTCGTTTATTGTGTACTTGACCAAAAGTGCCGCTGTTTCCTGCATAACACGCTGCTCGTCAACTTTGTCGCCCAAAACTTCTTCAAAGCGTTTCAAGATATTTGCCTTAAAAAGTTCTTCCATTTTTGACTGCCACTCACTAAACAAAGAAACGCAAGCTTCAATTTTATCTGCCATTTTTAAAATATCTGCACAAAGGTTGTTGCCTTCACGTTCCCTGTCGCTGACAAACTGATTCAATGCATTGTTCAGCAGCGGCTTTATAAAATTCCAGTAATAATCAGGGTCAAAGTCTTTCTGAACATTTAATACACCTTCCTGCTCTATTATCAGTTTTAAAGGAACAGGCTCTTTGCACCCCAAAGCTTCTGCGACTTTTCCTATTTCTGAAGCATATGCAAGGGCAGCCTGTGTGTCTGCCGTAACAGAAATCTTTGAGTTTTTTTCCTTAATCTTGATATAAACGTCAACTTTTCCGCGTGCAATTTTATCTGAAATTATTTCGCGGATTGGCATTTCAAGCCGACTTAAAAAAGACGGAAGATTTACTGCCAGATCCAAAAAACGTGCATTATATGATTTTATTTCAACAGACAATGAAAGGTCTTCATTGTTCATTTCTTCGTAGGCATAGCCTGTCATGCTTTTCATGTTTATTTCCTTTTTGCTTCAAGTTGTTCTAATAATGCTTTTAGTGCTTTTCCGATTTTCCAGTTGTCACCGGCGCCCATTGTTATGAACAAATCACCTTCTCTTATTATTGAAGAAACATAAGGCAGTGCGTCAAGAATTTCCTCATAGTATGAAACTTTCGGGTGATTTTGTTTTGTGCGCTCATATAAGATTCTGCCTGTTACAGTTCCGTCATATTTTTCGCGTGCAGACGGATAAATTTTGTGTAGAATTACTTCATCAGCAGCGCCGAAAGCTTCTGCAAATCTGTCTAAAAGTGCAGCTGTTCTTGTGTAAGTATGTGACATAAAATCCACGATAATGCGGCGGTCCGGGTAGAATTTTCTCAAGCCTTCCAGCGTTGTGGAAATTGCTGTCGGATGATGCGCATAATCGTCCATAATGATTATGCCGCCTATATCAGCCACAATTTCACTTCTGCGTTTTGCGCCGGCAAAAGCTTCAAGCCCGTCTTTAAAGTTTTTGAAAACTTGTTTTTTGGCTTCTTCGCTGAAGTTTGTGGCGCTGTTGAAGTTTTTGTAAAGCTCTATGGCTAAGGCGCAGGCGGCTGTGGCATTTCTTACCATATGCTCACCCGGAATCCGCAGGGCAAATTCTTCGTCAAAAACTCCGATTTTGAAAAATTGCCGTCCGTTTTTGATTTCTCCGATTTTTATTGAATAATCGCCTTTTGCAGAAGTTCCGTAAGGAATCTGCTCTATATCGCTACGTTTTTTTGCAATTATGTTAGAAACTTCAACTGCGCCTTTGTCATCAGCACAATAAATAAGCTGACCGTTTTCCGGCAGGAGAAGAATATAATCTACAAATGCATCTCTTATAGATTCGTATGTCGGGTAAAAATCCTCGTGGTCGCTTTCAACACTTGTAAGAATTATCTTTTTTGGATGAAACGACATAAAATGACGCTGATACTCGCAGGTTTCTGCTACAAAATAAGTGTTGCCGTTGTTCAGTGTGCATGTGTTTCCAAAAGAGCTTATTATGCTGCCTGCAAGAACCTGCGCCGGCAGATTAAGCTGTTTCAGAATTGTGCCGGTAAGGCCTGTTGTTGTGGTTTTGCCATGAACACCGGCAATACCACAGCTATAGGCAAGCGCTGAGACCGCACCGAGTGCTTCGGTATAAAGCAATACAGGAATATGTCTTTTGTCAGCTTCTATTAATTCCGGGTTTTCTTCCCTTTTATATGCTGCTGAATAAATGACAACCTGTATTTCATCATCTATGTTTTTTGCATCAAAAGATGTGTAAACTTTTATATTCAGTCTTTTTAAAATCTCGTCAGTGTAAAACTGTTCGGGTACATCGCTTCCTGTTATAACAGCTCCGCGTGCATGAACAATTTCAACAAGAGCTGCCATTCCTGTGCCCTTGATTCCTACAAAATGAATATGTACTCCGTTTAAATCAGCCATAAGAATATTTTCATTAATCATGGCTAAATTATACAACAAAATGATGTAAATATGCTAGAATGCCGTTATGAACATTTCTATGATTGGGTTTGAAGCCTGGCTTGAATCGGCTGCAAATTATGAAAAACAAAAGAAAAACGGTGAATTTTCTCTACGAACAATATCTTTGCTGGCAAATGAACTGGATAATCCACAGACAGCTTATAAAACAATTCATGTGGCAGGTTCAAAAGGTAAAGGCTCTGTTTCAACAATGTGTGCTTCTATTCTTAATGCACATGGTTTTTCTGACGGTTTATATACATCTCCTCATATCATAAGTTTTTTAGAAAGAGTCAGAGCTGTAAAAGATTTTTTTGATAATCAGATTTATGAAGAAGCTGCCGGTGAATTGATTCAATTTATTGAAGACATAAGCGAAAGACTGGAAATTGCAGGCTTTTCACAGGCTTCCTGGTTTGAGCTTATAACCCTGTTTGCGTTTATCACGTTTAAAAAAGCCGGTGTTAATTTCGGTGTTTTTGAGACAGGTCTTGGCGGCCGTCTTGATGCAACAAACATCCTTCAGCCTGAAGTCAGTGTTATTACCCCTATTGAGCTTGAACATACTGAATATCTTGGAAATACAATTTCAGAAATTGCGTTTGAAAAAGCTGGAATTATAAAGGAAAATACGCCCGTCTGCATTTCTGCGCAAGTAAAAGAAGCTGAGAAAGTTTTCAAAAAAGTTGCCCGTCAAAGACATGCACCTATATATTTTGTCAATGATGCTGTTAAAAAAATAGACTGTTCTTTTGAAAACCAAAAAACGAATATCTGTATAGATTTTGGTAATTTTAAATTACCAAAGCAGTCTACAAAGCTTTTTTCAAGACCTATTAAAACAAGTCTTCAGCTTGCAGGAAAAGTACAGGCTTATAATGCAGCTCTTGCAGCTTTGTCTGTTAAAATTGCCTGCCCGGAAATTTCAGAAGAGACTATAGAACAAGGTCTTTCTGCTGTTAAAATGACTGGAAGATTTGAAATAGTAGAATATTGTTATAATAAAACAGACAGTATAACTATTATTTTTGATGGTGCGCATACACCTAACAGCATTAATCTTTCAATTGATACTTATAACAATTATTTTAAGGAACCATGCTGCCTTTTGTTTGCATGTGCCTATGACAAGCATGTGGAGAATATAGCCCCGCTATTTTTTGAAAAACTTAACAAAAAGCCAAAAGCGGTTTATTGCACAAAACCCGGTGATATAAAAACAAGTGATTTAGACCGCTTGTCAAATGCATTTGAACCCTTGTGCAAGGCTCATGATATTCCATATGAACTGAATGAAAACTATTTTGAAACTATTGATATGGCTGTAAAAAAAGCAGCAGATACTACAGGAATTTTACTTGTGTGCGGTTCGTTTTATCTGGTTGCTGAGTGCAAAAAACACCTGAAATTAGCTTGATATTGAAAAGCTGCACTGCTCTGATGTAGCAGGATTTCAATATCAAGCTAATTTCAGGTGATATTGAAAAGCTGCACTGCTCTGATGTAGCAGGATTTATAAAGCTTAAAGATGTTGCATGAAGCTCAAGACTGCATTCAAGCCCGTTGGTTTCTGCCTGTTTTTGTGCTGCCGGGCAATACAGCTTATCACCAATTATTGGAAAGCCGAGCCAGGCAAGATGTGCCCTTATCTGGTGCTTAAAACCACTTTTAAGCTGACATTCAATTTTATAAGCCGTACAGCCTTTAGATAAAGCTTCTGCCTTAAAGTCTGTTTCAGAAAAATCTTTAATCAGCGTTTCGTAAATTTTAGGCTGGGCTTTTTTAGAAGCTGCCATTCCGCTTGAGCCGTCTATTGCAACAGGGCGCACTTCCCTATTTTTTTGCCCGAAATACCTGAAATATGATTCGATTTTTAAGCCTTTCTGCATATAATAACTGCAGGGCGGGAAAGTTTTATTAGGCTGTTTTGTGCAATAAGCTGTATAACCTTTAATAAAAGAACCGCTCTGCTGCTGTGCCCATAAATTGTCAAAAGCTGCCTGATTTAGTGCAACCAGAAAAAGCCCGTGCGTGGCAGTATCAAGCCTGTGAACAAGCCCGCGTTCTACCGGCTTCTTTCCGCAGACATTGCGGCCTTCCGGAAATAATTGCAGAACAGCAT
>CAMJMF010000212.1 GCA_946406925.1 uncultured Spirochaetales bacterium
ACACAAGAAGAAATTTTTTATATATCTTCGGTTTGTTTTACAGTGCTGTTGCAACATGCTCATATTTCCTTGTACTGAAAATTCCAAAAAAGATAAAACAATAAAATCAAAAGTTTCAAGTAGTGAAAAATCGGCGTAAAAGATAGCTGATACTTATAGACACAGCCTGTAAAAGATTGTACATTTTCAACGAATTTTTATATGCACTAGATCTGCTGAAATAATAAAAAATATGACAGATTTTCAGTATAATGTGCTAAAATAAGAAATCTGCAAAAGAAAAATTCAGCCTGCATAGACACGCAGGCTCCATTAACTATAGGAGTAGCATTATGCAATACGGACATTTCGACGATGAACACCGCGAATATGTTATTACAAACCCCAAAACGCCTGTAAAGTGGATCAACTACGTTGGAACACTTCAATTCGGCGGTTTTTTGGATCACACAGGCGGTTCACAGCTTTGTAAAGGAGACCCTGCTTTAAACCGCATTACTAAATACATTCCGCAGCTGCCTGCCGGTGAATTCAAAGGCGAAACTGCATATGTCCGTGTCCGCAAAAACGGACAGTCTGCAAAAGATGCAAAGATTATTGCACCATATTTTGTTCCTTCTCTTGTTGAGCCGGACAGCTTTGAATGCCGCGTCGGTATGTATTATACACGCTGGGTAAGCACTTACGGCGATTTGAAATTCGACATTCTTGCATTTATTCCACGCGGCGGAAATGAGTTGATCCGTCAATACACAATCACAAATACAGGAAAAGAAGCTTTGAAAGTTGAGCTTATTCCTGTTGTTGAATTTTCTCATTTTGACGCTTTAAAACAGCTTACAAACGCTGACTGGGTTCCGCAGACAATGCAGAGCCATAAAATTGAAACAAAGAGCAAGAACGCAGCAATTGCGGCATACGCTTATATGAAGCGCGATATGGGCGTCAACGTTTTTTCTGCAAACGTTAAGGCTTCTTCTTATGAAACAGACCGCAAGCGCTTTCTTGGAGACAACGAATACGGTACATGGCAGAATCCGCTCTCGCTTAAAAACGAAGAATTATCTTCAATAGATGCTGTACGCGGCGATACAATTGCTTCGTTTATTCTGCCTGCAGGAGAAATTGCACCGGGTAAGAGCAGCACAATCATTACACAGCTTACACAGGTTGACCGCCTTGATTTAGCTGCTGCCGCAACAGAAAAATACACAACTACAGAAGCTGTAAAAAAAGCCTTTGATGAGCTTTCTGCTTTCTGGGACAAGTACCTTTCTGTTATAAAGGTAAACACGCCGGACGCAGCCTTCAATTCAATGCTTAACCTGCATAACCCAAGGCAGTGTTTTACAACAAAAACATGGTCACGCTATCTTTCGCTTTATCAGCTCGGTTACGGTTCAGATAGAGGCATCGGCTTCAGAGATTCTTCACAGGACGTCATGGGTGTTATTCCGCAGATTCCAGATGAGGCACGCGAGCTGATTGAAAAGCTGCTTTCTGTTCAGAGCACAGACGGTTCGGCTTATCATCAGTTTAACCCGCTTTCAATGGTTGCTGGCAGAGGCGACTCAATGGAATACGAGGACAGACCACATTTCTATTCAGACGACCAGCTTTGGATTGTTCTTGCAGTAAGTGCCTATGTAAAAGAAACCGGCGATTATGATTTTCTTCAGAAGCAGATTCCTTTCTATGAAAAAGACAAGAACGAAAAGCCGCTTGAATCTGGCTCAGTCTACGAACATTTGCAGAGAGCCGTTAAGTTTACACATGAAAACTGCGGCAAGCACGGCATTCCGCTTTTAGGTTTTGCCGACTGGAACGACACAGTAAATCTTCCGGCTGGTGCAGAAAGCTTGTTTACTGCAAATCTTTATGGCTGGGCTCTTCTTGAGCTTGCTGAACTTGCTGATTTCAGAAACGAAAAAGATAACGCTGCAAACTGGCGCAAATGGTATGACCAGATGAAGAAGAACATTCTTGATTCTGCATGGGACGGCGAATGGTTTGTAAGATACTTTGACGACAAGGGCGAACCTCTCGGCTCTGCAAAGAACGAATACGGAAAAATCTGGCTTAACGGACAGTCTTGGACAATTCTTTCGGGCTTTGCCGCAGACACAGACAAAGGCCGCAAAGCAATGGATTCTGTTAAGAAATATCTTGCCACAGACAAGGGCATCAAGCTTTCATGGCCGGGCTACAAGGGCTACGACCGAGAGAAAGGCGGCGTTACAACTTATCCGCCTGGAGCAAAAGAAAACGGGGGAATCTTCCTTCACCCTAACCCATGGGCCATTATTGCTGAAACAATCCTCGGAGACGGAGACCAGGCATTTACATATTACCAGCGGATTAACCCGGCTGCCAAAAATGATTCAATTGACGAATATGAGTGCGAACCATACTGCTACGCACAGAATATTCTTTCAAATGAACATCCGAATTTCGGTTTGGGAAGAAACTCATGGCTTTCCGGTACATCAAGCTGGACATATCAGGCTTCAACCAAGTACATTCTTGGAATCAGACCGGAACACACAGGTCTCCGCGTAGAGCCTTGTATTCCAAAAGCATGGAAAGGCTTCACAGTTGAAAGAACCTGCCGCGGCGCAATTTACAAAATCACCGTAAAGAACACAAGCGGTGTTTCTAAAGGCGTAAAATCAATCAAGCTTGACGGAAAAGCTGTAGACGGCACAATCGTTCCATGGCAGAAATCCGGCACAACACACACAGTTGAAGTAGAAATGTAATGGGAACCTCTAAAAACTTCAGTTTTTAGAGGTAACTTTGAAAATGCGATGTTGTAAATCGCGCCATTACAGCGATTTACAACTCGGCGACAATCTCTAAAAAATCACAACAGTGAGTTTTTAGAGATGCCTAATTTTTCTATGAATATTTAAGGGCAGACACAGTATTACAAATGCTGTTCTGCCCTTTTTTTATAAGCAGAAGCCACACCAATATTTCTCTAATCAGATTTTAATGTTACGTATGTTACAAAGTTTATTCCAGCATGTTTAAGGAATAACTATGAAACGACATACAATTTCTTCATTATTTATTCTTGCAGTCTGCGCAGTATGTAATTTGTCTGCACAGACTAGGACGATTCAGCCACGAATCAAGATGAGCACCGGAACTAATGAAAAAGCTGTCCGGCTGTCGAACCTCTCAGTTGAAGTTGCTGTAACCGGCAATATTGCAACAACAACTTATGACATGATTTTCACCAACAGCTCAAACCGCATTCTTGAAGGCGAATTTGAGTTTCCGCTTGATAACGGCCAGACTGTTTCACGTTACGCTTTGGATATCAACGGAAAACTTCGTGAGGGTGTTGTTGTTGAAAAAGAAAAAGGCCGCCAGGTTTTTGAAACAATTGTCCGCAAAAACATTGACCCAGGTCTTGTTGAAATGACTTCGGGCAATAACTTTAAGACAAGGGTTTACCCAATTCCGGCAAATGGTTCAAGACGTGTAGTAATTGCCTACGAGCAGGAACTTAAGACAATAAACGGAAACCGCACATATATTCTTCAGCCGCTTACAGATGAAACAATTGATACTTTTGATTTTTCTATGAAAGTATTCAACTCATCGTTTAAACATACCAATGAAAACAATTCATCTTTTGAGACACTTTCTTTTGAAGATTGGAACAATTCATATAATGCCCACATCAAAAAAGAAAACTATAAGCAGACAAAACCGCTTTCATTTTCTCTGCCGTCTGCAAAGAATGACAATACTTTCATTCAGACACTTGGAACAGATACATACTTCTATTATTACACACCGGTAGAAGCCCAGACACGCGACAAAAAGCTCCCGTCAAAGCTTACTGTTTTGTATGATGTTTCTGCTTCTTCGGCAAAACGCGACAAGGCAAGAGAATTTGCTCTTCTTGAAAAGTACATCGCAAAATGCAATGCAAAACACATTACAGTTGTTACTTTCAGTAACGAAGTACACCAGACAAAGACCTTTAATTCTGTTGCCGCGGTCAAAGAATTTCTTGAAAAACAGGAATTAGACGGCGCAACAAATTTTAATGCACTTGATTTTGCCGCTCTTTCTGACAAAGCAGACGAAGTTCTTGTTTTTTCAGACGGAATGAACACATGGGGCAACAGCATAAGTTTATCAGGAAATTCCAAGAAGTTTGAATCAGCTGTTCCTGTTATAGCTGTAAATTCATGCGCCTCAGCAAACCATTCTCTGCTTACAATGCTCTCATCAAAGAACAACGGCGTTTACATCAACCTCTGCTCAAAAACAAACGAAGAAGCACTCGATATGCTTACAAAAGAAACTTACAGGCTTCTTGATATTGAGTACGATTCTTCAAAATTTGCTGATGTTTATCCTGAAAAAGGCGCCGCAGTCAGCGACA
>CAMJMF010000213.1 GCA_946406925.1 uncultured Spirochaetales bacterium
TTGCAGTTACAGAAAAGGCAGATTCATTCTTTGGCGGCATTGCGGAAGGCTTTAAGCAGACCGGTGAGCTTATCGCGCTTACTTTAAAGACAATTACATGGTTCTTTAAGGGCATCGACGTAACACAGGCTGTTGCAGGACCTATAAGAATTACTGTAATGCTCGGTGAGACAGCAAAAACGGGTTTTGCAGCAGGTTTTACAGAAGGTCTTGTTACAATGCTGAATTTTCTCGCGCTTATCAGTGTTTCGCTTTTTATAATGAACCTGCTGCCAATTCCTATTCTTGACGGCGGAATTATATTGTTTGCCATTATCGAGATAATCAGAGGAAAAGGCGTTACGCCAAAAACAATGCAGAGAGTTCAGTTTATCGGCATTTTCATCATCGGGCTTCTTTTTGTTGTTGCCATGACAAGCGATCTTAACTATGTTTTTGGACACGTCAAATCGTTTTTTGCAAGGGCTAAATAAATTTTCTCTGAATTTTGTAACAAAATAATGATTAGAGGATTCAACTAATATGAACTTAATTAATGCTTTTAATTCTTTTAAGAAACACTTTTTGTATGCAGGATTCTTAATTTGTTTCGGTGCTTGTTTTGCGCAGAACTACTCTACCCAGCCGCATTTTTCTTCAGTAACGGCACTTGCTTACAGAGAATCTTCTGACACCGTTTTTTCATGCGGAGAAGACGGCATGGTTATAGCCTGGAACAATGCGACAGGAACAGGCGACCACTTTCAGTGTTCAAATCTGCCGATCCGCGCAATTGCGCTCAACCCGCAGAAAAACGAAATAGCAATTTACGAGACAGATAATATAGAAACTTTCAGAGTTACTGTAATAGACTGGACTTATAAAAACAAAAAATACACAAAAACTTTCAAAGATTCTGTAACATGCATTGCTTTTTCTGCACAGGGAACATATCTCATTGTAGGAACAACATCGCTTAAAGGTGTCAACTTCTTTCTGGCAGAAAACGGAATGCCGCGCAATCTGCTCTCTGCTTCTACAGGCGCAGTTACAATGGCAAAGACAAGCGGCACAGAATCAACGCTCGTAGTTTATTCGCCGACAGGATTGCTCAGCTATTATGACTTGAAAAAAGGCACAGAGAAAGGCCGCTTTGCAGTTGAGCCTAATCTTGAGCAGCCGGTTCTTTTCAATAACAATGTGAGCTTTGCAGGCTACAAAGATAACAAAATCTACACAATTGCAGCCACAACAGGCAAAACTGAATCAACAGCTTATGCCTATGACCCGTTTTTCTGCACAGTTGATTCAGACGCGGCGCTTTACTATGCCCAGAACGATTCTAAGCTTACTACAATTTATTCTGTTGCACCAAAAGGAAATACCGCACGCGAACAGGCTTTTTCCTATAAAGACGAGCCAAAAACAATTGTAAAGACAGCAGGCGGCTATTATATCGGAACTTCTTCAGGCGACATCTACAAGCTGAATAAATCTGAAACTTATGTAGTTTCTGATTTGCAGTCTTTGACAACACCAACTTATACAATAATAAAAGACATCTGCGCCGCACCAGACGGAACAGCTTTTATTCTTACAGAATCAGAAATTCTTCATATTCTTGATGACGGCTGCACAACAGAACCGATTTTACAGAATTCAGGTTTTACCAATATTTCTGCCACAGATGACAATCTTTATTTGTGGAATAAAAACACAAGAAAATCGATTTACGCATTCAGTTTTACAGAACCAACAGATAAGCCGGCTTTTGTCTATACACCAAGCTATTCAATTCAGTCTTTAAAGACTTACGGCGACAAGATTCTGCTGCTTGAAGGCAATTCTGCAGTTACGCTTATTGATGCATTGACAAACACTGTGATAAACAAATATACAGGCACAGGCTACCTTGATGCCGCCTTGATAAATGATACAGAGCTTTACATCGGCAAATCAAGCGCAACCAACCCAAAAGTGCCGTTCCTGCTTATTGACACCAAAACAGGCGAAACAGTCAGTCTGAACATTAAGGCAAACGCTGTTTACAGCTTTGACACCTCAAACAACATGATTTTCGGGCAGATGTACACTGAAAACAATAACGTGCCTTCATGCTCAATTTTTACATTCAGACCTGAACAGCGCGACTACAAGATTCTTTGGACAGAAAAAGGCGAATCAACATCTTCGTTTATGCAAATTGTTGACGGCACTTTGTTTACAGATTTTTCAAAAAATCAGCTTGTCTCAATTAATCTTTCAAATACTTCGCAGAGAAGGCGGCTTTCTTCAGGCGGCGCTGTAAAAGTTGCAGCCTTTGACAATAAGGTTTTTATTCTCAACGCAAAAGGCACATTATTCGTTCATAAAAACGATTCTGATTTTACCCAAATTGGAAATGTAGCTCTTTCGTTTGACAACCAGCTTGTTGATATAATGAATTAATATGAAAATTTCCGTTTCACATATTCTAACAGTTATTATTTCTGCCGCCATTCTGTTTTTTGTTTCGCTAAGATATCCGCCTCTGAAAAACACACTGGCTGCAGAAAAAAACGGCTGGGCGTCTTATAGAGGAAAAGTAACCGGCATCATAGACACTTCTACAGAATATTACGAAAACGGGAACGGCTTAAAGAAAACAGCAATTCTATTCAGTGTAATGCTTTATGACGGGCCGCTTAAGAACCGGACAATAAAAGCCGTACAAATGCAGGACGATTTTATTGCGCTTAAAAGCGACGCCGTAAAAAAAGGCGACAGTGTAATCATTCTGCAGCTCGGAGAAGATATTGAGCCGTCTCTTTCAGAAAACACGCCCAATCAGGAAATCTTTGATAATCCAGTTTTTGTCTTTGAGGAATTTTACAGATTCACGTCAATGACGGTGCTGCTTTTTGTTTTTGTAACTCTTCTGCTGGTTTTTGGCGGCTTAAAAGGCATGAACACCTTGATTTCGCTTTTGTTTACCTGCGCCTCAATTTTCTGCTGGTTTATTCCGTCTATTTTCTACGGCGCCAACCTATATACCACAAGCATTATAGTCTGTCTTTTCATTATTGTGATGACCGTAATAATTGTAAACGGCATCAACAAAAAAAGCCTCGCGTCAATTACCGGCTGTTTTGGCGGCGTGCTTATTGCAGCTCTTCTCTCGATAATTATGAAAAACGCAATGCACATCAACGGCTATCTGAACAACGACTCGCTCTATTTAGAGGCACTTCTGCCCGGCGGGCAAAAAGACTTGGTCGCTGTGCTTTTTTCCGCCATTATCATTGGCGCTGTCGGAGCTGTAATGGACGTTTCTATGTCGCTCGCTTCAGCACTGTATGAGCTTGCAACTTCAGTTAAAGACATTTCCTTTAAGCAGCTTGTAAAATCGGGTTTTGCTATAGGCCGCGACATGATGGGCACAATGGCGAACACACTGATTCTTGCCTACACAGGCAGCTCTCTTTCATTTATTTTAGTCTTAATTGCGTATAATTCGTCTTTTTTAGGTCTTCTCAACAATCAGATTATAGCTTTTGAGATAATGCAGGCTCTGGCCGGCTCAATCGGCATCTTATGCGGCATTCCGCTAACTACGCTCATAGCTTCCGCATTATATTCGATTAAGATAGTCATTACAGTTGACAAATAATCTATACTGAAACGCTCCGCAGTCACATTTCTTTTTCAGCTGTTTCAAATCTGGTAAATGACGGCAAGAAAACAAGCTCTACATCACCGATAGGACCATTACGCTGTTTTGCGACAATAAGTTTTGTAGGCATACCCAATGTCTTTTGAGAACCATCTTCTTCTTCCTGCTTCTTCTGTCTTTCACGGTGAATGAACATTACAACGTCAGCGTCCTGTTCGATTGAGCCTGATTCACGCAGATCAGCGAGAGTCGGTTCCTGCCCTTCTGCATCGCGTCTTACCTGCGACAATGCTACAACAGGTATATTCAGCTCGCGCGCAAGGCTTTTCAATGAGCGTGAAATTTCTGCAATCTGCTCATGTCTTGGAATAGATGTATTTTCACTTGTTATCAAAGTAATATAGTCAATAAAGATAATCTTGATGTCGCGCTGAATTTTCATTCTTCTTGCGAGAGCGCGCAAATCAAGAAGCTTCATATTCGGCGTATCTACAATATAAAGCGGTGATTCATAGATTATGCCGGCGGCGTCCTGCATTCTCTGCAGTTCCTGCATTGTCAAAAGCCCGGTTCGAATTTTCTGAGAAGGAATTCTTCCCTGCGCTGCCAGAAGACGCTGCATAATCTGTTTGTCAGACATTTCAAGAGAAAACAAAGCAGCCGGGATTTTTTCCTTTATGGCGATATTCTGAATCATAGAAAGAGCCATTGCAGTTTTTCCCATTGAAGGACG
>CAMJMF010000214.1 GCA_946406925.1 uncultured Spirochaetales bacterium
TGAACCATCATCAAGCAGCGTTAGATATGCGCCGAAGCACCAGCCACGCGTGCCTTTGGGCAGCGGCTTACCATCTTTGTCATACGAATCTTCGATTAATTCTACTTCTGCCCAGTCTGCAAGAACATTGTCGATATAACCTTTCCAGCCCATTTTCTTTAAAATTTTAACTTTGGTGCCTTTTTTCATGCTCGCTATTACTTTTGAATCAGAGGCATAAACAGAAGGTTTTGTTCTTAGACGAAGATTGTCATTGCAATACATCAAGTCGCCTTCGTTTAAGGTTATTACTGGTATATTCAAAGATTCAATTGTCGGCATACGGGTATACATTCGCTCATCTTTAGGAGGTTCCTGTGTATTGAAATTTTCATGCCACATATGGCTTTCATCTATAAAATGAATGATAAAATCCATGGTATCTTCATCACCGGCTGTGCTATATTGATACCGTACATGAAAAACAAATTTGTTTCCGTCCTGATTGTAACTTTCTATTAAATAAACATCACCTGGTACTTTTATAACAGATTTCCCTTTCCAATCTTCTCTATAGTTGTTTTTCCAGTTTTTCTCAAAGACTATATAATCCTGTGATTCCTGCAAATAAGATATACCATCTGCATCTACAGCCAACAAAGTTTCATAGCCATATTCATCATAATGATGATCCCATGCTCCCCAGACTGTGTCTATTGTTATTTCCGAAAAACAAAAGAAATTGCAAGCTAATAAAATGCAGAAAACTGATAAAAACTTTTTCATTTATGTCTCTCCTTAATCGGTTTATTATTGCTGTTCAGACTGCGGCTGTTCGGCTTGGTCTTCTGGTTTTTCCGGCGAGATAATTTCTTTAAGCTTCAGAAAAACTTCCATGCAGACTCTTGCGTCATCTTCTGCGCGGTGGGCATTCACAACGTCGATATTAAAATATTTTGCCAGAAACTGAAGATTGTATTTGCCTAAGTTTGGCAGAGTATCTTTTGAAAGCTTAAGCGTGTCTATAGTTTCGTTTTGAAGCGGCGGCATGTTTATGCGGCTAAGCTCTGTGTTCACAAAGCTCAAATCAAAAGGCGCGTTGTGAGCAATAAGCACAGAATTACCTATGAAATTCAGAAAATGCTTTACATTGTCTGCAAAGAGCAGTTTGCCGCTCACCATAGAGTCATCAATTCCGTTTACGCGTGTAATTTCAGGCAGAATTTTCTTTTGAGGATTTAACAAAACATTATAGCGCGCCCTGATACCGAGCTTATCAAAGGAAATTGCCCCGATTTCAAGAATCTTCTCTTCTTCGGGGTTCAAGCCAGTGGTTTCGGTATCAAAAGCGGTAAAAACTGCTCCAGATTTGTACATCTGGAGCCAATCTTCTATTTCAAGCATCTTATCAGTTTGCGGCGTCAAGAACAGCGTTTATCTCTGACTTGATTGAAGCGCAAAGTGAGGCAGCTTCTTTTTTGGCAGCGTCAAGACCGCCTTTTGCAGGCACCTGTGCGTTGATATAAAACTTGATTTTTGGTTCTGTGCCGCTTGGGCGGGCGCTTACAACTGTGCCGCCTTCAAGGAAGAACTGAAGAACATTACTCTTAGGCAGATTGAGCTTTTCAGTCTTTGACGGGTTTGCAGGATCAAATACGATGCTCTGCTGAACGTCGCGGATTTTTACGACTTTTTTACCGCCAAGAACTTTGAAGCCGTCTTTTCTAAGCTTTGCCATAATGCCTTTCATGGTTTCTGCACCAGATGCACCGGCAAAGTTCTTTGAGATAGCGCAGTCTTCGTAGTAGCCGTATTCGTTGTAGAGCTCTTCAAGGCGCTCAAGCAGAGACTTGCCTTTGCTTCTCCAGTAAAGTGTCATTTCAGCGCACATTGCTGCTGCAGATACACCGTCTTTGTCGCGTACGTCTGTTTCTACATTGTAGCCGTAACTTTCTTCAAAACCGAAAATATACGAATGACTGCCAGTAGATTCAAAGCGTGCCATGTCAGAAGCAATCCATTTGAAGCCTGTAAGACATTCTGAAAGATAAACGCCGTTTGCAGCAGCCATTTTGTCAACCATCGGAGAAGTTACAATTGAGCGAATCATTGCAGGATTCTTCGGCATTTTGTTAAGCTCTTTGCGTGAACAGAGAATATAGTCTGTAAGAAGCACGCCCATCTGGTTGCCCGAAATAAGCACGAATTTTCCGTCTTTGCCCGGAACAGCGCTGCCGAAGCGGTCTGCGTCTGGGTCTGTAGCCATTACAACGTCAGCTTTAACTTTTTCTGCAAGTTCAACTGCCATTTTAAGTGCCGGTGCTTCTTCTGGGTTTGGCTTTTCAACTGTGTGGAATGTTCCGTCAGGTTCACGCTGTTCTGGAACTGTTGTTACGTTCAGCCCGAGGTCGCTTAAGACTTTTTCAACATGCATTGCGCCTGTTCCGTGAAGCGGTGTGTAAACAACCTTTACGTCTTTTGCAAGCTTTGCAATCAGTTCTGGTCTGAAAAGCTGTGCCTTTACCATTTCCCAGTAAGGTTCGTCGATTTCTTTGTCAATCATGACGAGCTTGCCAGATTTAATGGCTTCATCTTTGCTGATTGTCTTTACACTTGTTACGGCGTTCACTTCGTTGATAATGCCCACGTCATGAGGCTCGATAACCTGCGCACCGTCGTTCCAATATGCTTTGTAGCCGTTATACTGCGGCGGGTTGTGCGAAGCCGTAACGACAACACCTGTGTCGCAGCCCAATTTTCTGATGGCGAATGAAAGTTCCGGTGTAGGGCGGAGGCTTGTGAAAAGATATGTCTTAAAGCCGTTAGCGGCAAAAATCAATGCAGTTGCTTCTGCAAAAACGTCTGAATAGCGTCTTGAGTCAAAAGCAACTACGGCAGAAAGCTTGCCTGCTTTGGCTTTTTCCGGGAAAGTCTTGATGAAATAGTTTGCAAGGCCTTGAGTTGCATTGTTGATGACGAATGTGTTCATGCGGTTTGTGCCGCCGCCGATAACGCCGCGCAAACCACCTGTGCCGAATTCGAGGTTGCGGTAGAAGCGGTCTTCAAGCTCTGCAAAATCTTCTTTTGCAATCAAGTCTTGGACTTCTTTTGCAAAACCTGCATCTTTTTCGTCTTTGATGTATGCTTTTGCACGTTCAAGAATTTCAGTTTTATCCATATAGTTCAGAATCTCCTTTTGATTCAAACAGTATTTTCTTTAGCAATTAAACAACTATAACACGAAAAACCCTGTTTTGTCATCAAAAGTTCTTTATCCAGCATCATTAAAATTTCATTTGCGAATAAAATAATTTGTGCTATAATCTTTTTATGAAAACAAAGCAAAAAACAGATAATATCAAAAAAATTGATTTTCTTCCGTTGACGAATGAAATAAAGAGCAATATTCTTGTGTGCCGCTTCATTTTGGCTTGTTTGATTGTATTTCCTTTATTGTTTCTGGGCAAATATTTAGGCTATTATTCTGGAACGAGTTACGAGCGCTTTTTGGTTTTCTTTGTCATCGCCCTGTTCTGTGACCTTATCCTTTACATAGCTACAAAATTCTACAGCGACAAGCCTGCAACAAAATATATCTGTCTGATTATATTGCAGATTTTCGTAACAATACTTTCGCTTGATTCGGGGCTTGAAGTTTATATCACTTATGTGATGGTTCCGCTTGTAAGCATGCTTTATCTGAAACCGAAATTCTCAAAGCATATTGCATTAATCAGCTATGTCTGCATGATAATTTCAATTATTTACCGTTCGCGCGTAAGCAATCCGTATTATTCTCAGCTGATTTCAAGAGGGCAGTGGATAATGGCCTATACGACAGGCCTTTCGATTGAATACCTTGTAAATATCATTCTGGTGAACATAATTGAAAAGCATTGGCTTTCTTTTATTGCCGATGCGAAGAACCAGAACAAGAACATAATCACGATTCAGAATCAGGTTATCAACGCGTTTGCAAACCTTATCGAATCAAAAGACCTTACGACTGGCCAGCATGTAAAGCGTGCAAGCGAATATGTCGGCGTAATCTGCCATAGCTTGCGTTCGCTTGGCTATTATACTGAAGAACTTGACACGCACACCATTGAGCTGATGGTTGCCGCCGCGCCGCTGCACGATTTGGGCAAAATAAGCATTTCTGATTCGATTCTGCACAAAACCGGCCGCCTGACGCGCAAAGAGCACGGCATTATGCAGAACCACCCGATTGAGGGCATGCGCCTTATAACAGAAAATATGTCTTTGATTGAAGACCTTGAATATATTGATATTGCGCGTTTCATGGCGCTTTTTCACCACGAGCATTGGGACGGCACAGGCTATCCGTTCAGGCTGAT
>CAMJMF010000215.1 GCA_946406925.1 uncultured Spirochaetales bacterium
AACGCAGTCAATTCCGACTGTGTCGTATTTTTTCATGGCAAAGGCAATGTCAAGCTTTGTGCCTACACCGTCAGTTCCGCTGACCATAACAGGTTCTTTCATGCCTGTAGGAACGGCAAACATTCCGGCGAAACTTCCCAAGCCGTTAAGGACGCCCTGAATCTGTGTGCGCTTTGCATGAGCTTTATATTTATCTACAGCGCGGTATCCTTCTTCAATATCTACGCCAGACTGTCTGTAATCAATCATAATTTCTCCTATAATCTAATCGAGTATTTATTCTGTTAAAGTTCTACGCCTCTGCCGCCGTTTTCAGCAGATTCTTCAGCAAGCTTATGACGGAAATCAACAAGCTTTTTCTTAAGCTCGGGATATTTAACTGCAAGAATTTCAAGTGCAAGATAAGCTGCATTTGCAGCATTGTTTATGCCGACTGTTGCAACAGGTATCTGGCGCGGCATCTGAACAATTGAAAGCAGAGCGTCCATTCCGCCAAGCCCGTTTGAAGAACGGCCTTTTGCGTCAGCACTCATGCACTCAAGAGGAATGCCGATAACAGGCAGAACCGTCATAGAAGCAATTACACCCGGCAGATGAGCGGCAAGCCCTGCTCCTGCAATAATTACTTCTGCACCATGCTCTTCTACAGTTTTTACTGTCTGAGCAAGCAATTCACCTGAACGGTGAGCTGACAAAATAAAAGCTTCATACTCTACTCCGAATTCTTTGAGTACAGTCGAAGCTTTTTTCATAGTTTCTGTATCTGATTTTGAACCAAAAAAGACAGCAACTTTCATGCAACACCCCATAAACCATAAATTCGAATTTAATCGGCGGCTTTTGCACGAGCGCAAAAAAAAGGTGCGACTCATAGTCCGGCTTTAGGGAAGCCAGGTAGAAACTCTTATTCCCAGACAGGAATGAGGAGAGAAGAAAACCTGTCATACAATAAGATTATATGAGCCGTCGATAACGGAATATATCACAAACAAGGATAATACTCAAGTGGGTGTAATTCAGGAAACACTGTCAGAAACAGAACTGTACTAATGCTGACAAAGCAATTGGAATTAGGACGTTGTCAAAATCTTTAAGCGGAAGCATTTCAACAAACATGCCGGCAAAACCGCAGGCGAGACCAGCCGCAGTGTTATTTGTAATAAGGCTAGAGAGCAGAAATATTACGCCAAAGCACGACAGGCTTCCGACAACAGATTTGCCGCCGGTAAACGGGATTTTCACTTCGCCGAACATTTTGCCGAAAAGACTTGCCAGACCGTCGCCTGCAGCAAGCCCAATTATACCGACAGCGGCGGCAGTTTCATTAAAAAATAGGGCAGAAACCAAAACGCCGCAGCACAAAGTTACTGGTCCGAGGACAAAGCGGTTTTCATCGCGTTTTCTTGCGGCAGCTTCAGTTATTGCAGAAAAAAGCGGAACATTTCTGCCATGAAGCCTTAATATTTCTGAGACTATATAAACAGCAAGAACAGAAAACAGCCCTATTATTGTAAGATGATACAAATAATGAAGCATGAGCGGAACAAAGGCAGTGCATAAATGGATTGATTTTCTGAATATTTCTTTGCGGAGAGAAATGACGCGGCTTCTAATCAAAATGCCGCGCCTGTGCATCATATGCTCTTTACAGAGACCTGTTTCAACAGCAGGAACCCCGGACAAAGAAACTGCCTCAACAGCATTATTCATGTCGGAAGTCGTTCGTACCATTCAGATCTCCTGTGTAAGCAAAACAAAATGAGTTTGTACGCCAAAGCATGGCGTACAACACTTTTTCTGCCTTATCTTGGAGTTTTCAGCGCCGGCTGAGTCAGTACTTTTTCATTCTGCAATGTTCTTGGAATGTCAAAATACAAAGCAGGTTCAAAAGGACTTATAGGATAACGCAGATACTGCATATTCTGTGCTGCAAGGTTGCTGCCGTCAAGACGAACCATAGTTTCCTGGTTTCGTGTAAGCGCATCCCATGCACGCATTGATTCAGCCATATAAACCATCGCAAGTGCGTTTTGGTTACTGTCTCCGGTACGGAAAGCAAGCTTGCCGAGCGTTACACCAAAGTTGTTGGTAGCTTTCATGTAAGTGTCAACAAGATCAGCATCTTCAGTCTGAACCTGCGGGAACAGCAGACCTTTCTGTGCTTTAACTTTTGCAAATTCGTCAACAAAACGCTGGTAATAGCCCTGTGCGGCAAAATTATCGTCGCGCAAAGACAGTGTATTTGCAAGAGAAAGAAGCAGGTGCAGGTCGTTTCCATTCTCTTCAGAGGAAGCAATAAATGCGCCAAGTGCATCAAGATAATTTTTCTTGCCATACTGAATATATCCGATTCTGTAGCGGATTGACGACGTATCATTGTCATATTCAACAGCATGGAGATAATTTCTCAAAGCATTGTCATTATCGCCTGAAATAAAGTAGTCAAGATCAGCCATGTCAGAATACAAAAGACCGATTTCTTTGCCGGCATCAAGGCTGCTTGCATCTTTTTCTGATTCAAAAAGCGAAATACCTTTTACATAAACTTCTTCTGCTTTCAAGTATTCCTGCTGGTCTGTATACAATTCGCCAAGAAGACGGTATGTATCAATATATTTGAGAATGCGCTCTTTTGTTCTGACTTTTGCCTTACCAAACACGTCAAGTGCATATTCAAGCTGAGCCTGTGCTTTCGAGATATCAGCTGTATAGATGAAATAACGCGCATAATTATAATAAGCTTCTGGCACTGTCGGGTCAGCAACAATTGCGCGCTCAAGCAAAGCACGTACATCTTCAATATAAGAGCGGAGGTATTCTTCTGCCGGTGTCAGCTCGCCATAGAGCTTATCAAGCAAATAACGGCTCAATTCAAGAATATCAGGCGCACTCAAAGCCTTTATCTTCTTAGGTCCTGTCTTCTTGTCCGGGTAGAAGTAGTTCTTTAACGGAAGAACCTCGCGCAAATTGTCTGTGCGGATATAGTAGCGCAGCATCTTTGCAAGATACTTGTCAGACTGACCGTACAAATCAAGAACAGTTTCATATTGTGCGCGGGCAAGCTCAAATTTGCTCGGGTCTTCGTTGCATGCCCATTCAAGATAAATGTCACCAAGCAAAAGCATTGCATCAGGGTCATTGATGAATTTGTCGAGCACTTCTCTGCGGACAATCTTCTCTGCCTCAGCATATTTAAGCTCGTCATAAAGCTTCATTTCTGCATATTCTAGACCACCCTGCTTGTCTTTCGGGAAATAGAACAATATCCACTGATACATCTGGCTTGCGCGCTCATACTGACGTTTTTCGCGGTAGCCGCGTGCATATTTAAAGAACCATGCTTTCTTTTTCTTGTAGTTTGCCGCCGCAATGAATTTTTCTTCAGACAGCGGATAATATTCACCTTCAAGAAGTGTATAACCTTCTTTGTAGAGTATTTCAGCACGAACCGGTTCATAGACAAATGTCTTGCCGAGGAAGAATGTAGAACCTGCCAGAACAGCAATAGCAAGACAGGCTGCAATAAACGGAATAATTCTGTTTTTGAGCTGATATTCTGTAGACTGTTTATAAGCTTCGTACTGGGCGGCTGTGCGTTTCTCGTAGTTACGCGGAACTTCGATAACCTTGTCGACCATTTTTCCTACATGGTTAGCAAGCTGACGGACAGGCGTCTTTTTAATAACCATGCGGACAAGCTTAAGGTTTTCTTCTTCGTTAAACTGATCTTCTATAAGAATGTTTTCAATCTCAATACGGAGGTTTAACGGATAATAATTTAAGTTTTCTATAAATTTCTGGTATTCAGCATTAGTAAACTGGTTGCTTTCAACCTTTTCTTCTGCAATATCATTTGATACAGACTTTTTCTTTTTAGGCTCAACAATTTCTGTTACATCAGAGAAACCAGGAATACTGAATTCATCAGGCTCCGGCTCTTCAGCCTCGTCGGCAAAGCCTTCGATTGTGAAATCGTCTTTTGCAGTTTCGTCTGCTGAAGTTTCAGAAACTGGTGAACTGTCTGCGTCACTTCCGCCAAAGTCCGGCATGTCAAAATCAGCAGAAGGCGCTGCGCTGTCAAGATTCATGTTTACGCCCGGAGTTTCATCAGCACCTTTGGCTGAATTGTCCTGGTCGTCAAGGTCAAAGTCCGGCAGATCAAGTGAGTCTGAATCAAGAGAAAAATCTGGAAGTGATGATGCTTTTGGCTCTGCGGCAGGTTCCGAAGATGCAGCCGCAGCGGCAGGTGTTTCGTCAACAGAAAAATCTGAGCCGAAATCAGGCATCTCAAAATCATCAGCTGCAGAAGAAGCGTCTGCCTGTGCAGAAA
>CAMJMF010000216.1 GCA_946406925.1 uncultured Spirochaetales bacterium
CAGACGCAAGCCTTATGGCAGAAGACAAAAGCGCCGGAATCTACATTAAGACAGCCAACTACTACGAAGACGAGCACGACTCAAGAGGACGCGGACGCGGCAGACGCGGCGAACGTAACGAAAGAGACGGAAGACGCGGAGACAGACGCCGGGACGGTGCAAAACGCTACGGCTCTAAAGGCGACTACAAGCGCGGCGACTTCAAAGGTAGAAACAAAAAACAGGGCGACGCAGACTTTAGAAAAGAGGCTGAAGAACTTTCAGGACTCAGCTTTGAAGAGCGCATGAAAGTCTACAAGCAGAAATACGCCGGAAGCGCAAACACCGCGCCGGCATCTGCAGAACGCGAAAACGGAAAAACCCAGAATTATCAGAAGGGCGGCAAAAAGCGTTACAACGGCAAAGGCGCAAAACGCCAGAATCAGCAGTCATATAGAAGAAATGATTCAGCTAAACCTGCTGCAGGCTATAACAAGCGCAGCACACAAAAGCCGGCAGCTGCAAAACCAGCAAAACAGGGACTTTTTGCAAAACTCAAGAGCCTGTTCGGCAAAAAATAAGCTATGTGCATTGGCTTTACCCAATTTGCACGAAGAGCAAATTGGCAGTGTGCGCTGATTATTCCAAAATTGAGGAATAATCACAAACGCGCACACGGGATTGTCGGGTCACGCCCGGCAATAGCACTACTTTGGCAATACCTAATATAAGGAAAATAATTTGATTACAGTTAGCGACGTAAGTCTTAAATTCAGCGAAAAACCACTTTTTAAGGACGTAAACCTTAAATTCACACACGGAAACTGTTACGGAATAATCGGCGCAAACGGTGCCGGTAAATCAACCTTCCTCAAGCTTCTTTCAGGCGAGCTTGAGCACGATTCAGGCCAGATTACGATTACACCGGGCGAGCGCATGGCAGTCTTAAAGCAGGACCACTTTGCCTATGACGCCTACTCTGTCAAAGACACAGTGCTCATGGGCTTTCCTAAGCTTTATGAATGCCAGAAAGCACGCGACGCAATCTACGAAAAAGCCGAATTCACAGAAGAAGACGGAATTAAAGCGAGCGAGCTTGAGGCAGAATATTCTGAACTTGGCGGCTGGGAATCTGAAAACCAGATAGAGCAGATGCTTTCCGGCCTTGGACTTGAAGAAGAGTACCACGACCGCATGATGAGCGAGCTTGACGAAAGCCAGAAAGTTCGCGTGCTTCTTGCACAGGCACTTTTCGGCACACCGGAGATTCTGATTCTTGACGAACCGACGAACGGTCTTGATCTTGAATCAATCAACTGGCTTGAAGAATTTTTGATTGATTTTCCGAACACAGTAATTGTTGTAAGCCACGACCGCCACTTTTTGAACAGCGTATGTACATGCATCTGCGATATTGACTACGGCAAGATTACATCATTCAGCGGAAACTACGACTTCTGGTATCAGATGAGCCAGATTATGCAGCGCCAGGCAAAAGACCAGGCTAAAAAGCGCGAAGAAAAAATGAAAGACCTCCGCGAGTTTATCCTGCGCTTTGCTTCTAACGCAGCAAAAAGCCGCCAGGCAACAAGCCGCAAAAAGATTTATGACAAGCTTGCAC
Source organism: uncultured Spirochaetales bacterium (assembly GCA_946406925.1). Lineage (GTDB taxonomy): Bacteria > Spirochaetota > Spirochaetia > Treponematales > Treponemataceae > UBA1240. The sequence goes on from CAMJMF010000216.1 coordinate 1,601, forward strand.
TTGAAGAACTTCAGGTAACAAGCAGAAAATTCCCTTATGTAAACTTTAAGCCGGACAGAGAACCGGGCAACAATATTCTCCGCGTAGAGAAACTGAACTATAACAACGAAGGCATTCAGCTTTTGAAGGATTTTTCTCTTACAGTAAACCGCGGCGAAAAAATTGCATTTGTGGGCGTTGAACACAAGTCTAAATCTGCTTTCTTTGACATTATCACTGACACAATCAAGCCGGATTCTGGCGAAGTTTATTGGGGTCAGACAATCACCTGGTCTTACATCGGCATTGACAACAGCTCTTTCTTTAAGAACGACATGAACATTACAGAATGGCTGCGCCAGTTCTCTAAGGAACAGGATGAAGCCTTTGTGCGCGGCTTCTTGGGACGCATGCTTTTTAGCGGTGATGAATCGCTGAAACCTGTAAAGGTCTTGAGCGGTGGCGAAAAAGTGCGCTGTATGCTTGCAAAGATGATGCTGAGCGGCGCAAACGTGCTTATTCTTGACGAACCGACAAACCACCTTGACCTTGAAGCAATTGAAAGCTTGAACCAGGCACTTGTTGATTTTCCGGGCATTGTGCTTTTCAACAGCCATGACCACGAATTCATCAGCTCAATTGCAACCCGCATTATTGAGATTACACCAAACGGCGTTATTGACCGCATGATGGACTTTGACGACTACCTCAAAGACGAACAAATTAAGGCAATGAGGCAGGAATATTACAAAGGCTCAGACAAGAAGATCAAGTTTTAACCCTTGAAAGGAAGACAACCCTCTTCTTGCGAGGCGGCGTTTTGCAGCAGCCTAATCTACAGTTTTAGTCTTACCGAGCAAAACGCCAAGATTCCTTGCGGAATCTTGTAACTGGTGCACAAAGCCTACTTTTATAAAGACTGCCGGTTTTTGCGAAAGCAAAAAGCGGCGCTTTTCGCCGTTCAATCTTTGATTGTAGAACATGCTGTTGCGAAAAGAGCTTTTCCAGCACGCTTTTTTACCTTCTAACAAATTTCGAGCTTAATTTTTGAATCGCCTGACGGCTATTTTTCAAGTTTTGAACAAATTTCTTCGATTTTTTTATTGCGTCGGTCTATACTTTCTGCAGTTTGTTTTTTGAAAGATTCTACATGTTCTTCATCAAAAGAGTCATAATCAATATTTTCATAACCATAATAAAGATGGGGATTTGTCAGACGCAGACATAAGCTTATGAATTCTTTATCATCAAGCTTTTTATAATCTTTTTGATAATAAAATCTTGAAGCATCTAAAAGTCCAAACATATTTGCCCCGAAATAAATATTTGAGAACAGATAATTATAGCAAATTCTATAGTCAATATGCTTCATTATATATCTTTTCGTAGCCAGGTCAACGAACTGCCGGTCAATGCTATTCATAATTCTATTTTCTTCGTATTTTCCAATATAGCTGAAAGCAACATCTAGTGCTACACTATTTTCAGATGAAAATGCATCATGTATCAAAAAGAAATAATTGCGGAATTCTGGATGACTGCTTTCATTGAGCACAAGACTGGCAATCAATATCTGCCTATCAGACAGCGATACATTAGTTGCCTCTAAAAGCTTGCTTTTATCAACTTTTACTTCTTTGCTTTTTATATAAATGCAAAGACTTAAATATAAAATAAAAATCAGAGAAAACAATATTGTGAAACATACTCCAATAACTTTTAAAATTCTTTTCATTTTTTTGTACCTTTGCCTGCACTATCGCAGTATACTTTTCGTTTCTACAAAAAAGTATAAATGCACACCCCCATTCCCGCGTCAAGCGCGGGAATGACACCTATTTGCTGAAACAGGCATTACTTTTTGTCTGACATGCCGAATTCTTGCCACAATGACTGTGGAATTGTCAGCTTTACGCGCTTTTTTGAATCTTTCAGCGTATCATCAAGTTCTTTTGACAGTTTATCAAGCTCAGCAGTGCATGTCTTAAGTTCTGCCTTGAGTTTTTCCTGCTGCGTGTCCAGCTCTCTTATTCTATTGAGCTGTGTTTCCATTGCAGCAGCCTGTTCCTCGCCAAGACTTACCCCGGCAAGCTCGTCCTTGTGAGACCTGATGCCAGCCACCATCAGCCGTGCATCGCTCAATCTTTGTGCAAATGTTTTTGCCATTTTCAATCCCTCTCTTTTACATTGAAAAATTTCTAATTAAAGAATAAGCGAGGAACGGCATTTTTGCAACATAAATTAGTTGGAAATATAACGAATATGCTTAAATTCTGGCGGAATATGCTCATTCCATGACAGAATCATATCATTCTGTCATGGAAACACTTCATTCTTGATGGAATATTCTTTTTCTATGACAGAATCACCTCATTCTGTCACGGAAAAGCCTCCTTCCATGACAGAAACAGTCCATTCTGTCACGGAAACACCCCATTCTTGATGGAATATTCAATATTCCTGACGAATTTGCTGCGTCTTGAGATTTTGCGAATGCAAAATCGACACTTTTCGCCGATTTATCATTGTTTTTGGAATAAGCTAATGCGAAAAGAGCCATTCTGTCACGGAAAAGCCCCATTCTTGATGGAATATTCAATATTCCTGATGAATTTGGCTCATCCTTGAGATTTTGAGTTTTTCTAATCTTCTTTTTGCAAATTCATCTCCATTTTCAGCCGCCATTATTAGATAGATAATAGCTTCGTCCATATTATTTGTATCTTCTAAATAACCAGCATAATTCCAT
>CAMJMF010000217.1 GCA_946406925.1 uncultured Spirochaetales bacterium
GCCATTTTTGTAAGATCTGCAATCTTGCGGCCGTGCATGTGACCGAGCGAACCGCCCTGAATTGTAAAGTCCTGTGCATAGACAGCAACCTTACGTCCGTTTATTTTTCCAAAGCCGGTGATTACGCCGTCATAAGGAATTTCTTTTTTATCCATGCCAAAGCTGGTACAGTTATGCTTTACGCCCTGATAAGTTTCTACAAATGAATCTTTGTCGCAAAGTGCGTTAATGCGCTCAATAGCGTGAAGCTTTCCCTTTGCGTGCTGCTTCTCAACATTGTATTCCATAAATAACCTCTGTATTGTTCTGTAACATGCAGGCTAATAATAGATTAACGTGCATTAAGTGTCAATATGACAAAAAACATTTTTCTGTCAAGATTGGTAAATTTTGAAAAAATGCTATTTTGAAGCAGACAAAAGCGTGAACTTATCTGAACTCAATGCAGCATTCAAAGACGTTTCTTCCAGATTCTTTGATATGCACATAAGTTCTGCCGTTCAGGTCACGTCTGTAGATTTTTAAAATCTGACCTTCCTTGCTTTCGCCGGTATAGTGCACTTCAAGATTTTCAATTGTGTGCAGCTGAAGAAAATCATCAGAAAATACACTCAAAGCAAGCTTAATGTATTCAATATTATTCAGATGATGAGATAAGTCTATCTGGCAAGAAAGAATTTTCTGCTCGTACACGAGCTCGTCTTCGGTAAAATCTGAAGGAAAGCGCTCAAACGGTTCTTCAAAAACTGCCGGCGGAAATCCTTCTTTTGGAAATGAAAGATCAGCAATTTTCATTGGTCTGTGAGTTTCATAGTTTAAGGCGCAGACTTCCTGATTTGCAATAATTAGCTGTCTTCCTTCTTTGCTGCAGATTTCTGAATTAACGTGGCTGCGCATTCCGGCATTATCTACGGGATAAGTTTTTGCAATAACTTCTTCGCGCCAGTCAGGGCGGTCAAAAAAGTGTACCTTAGTTTTAGTAAAAACCCAGAATGCGTTGAATTTTTCGCGGACAATAATTCCGTCACAATTCATGGCGTTAAAACATTCAGAAAGATTATCCTGAAGCAGAAGCACTGCCTGTGCAATTCCAAGTTTTACTGTTGAATCTATAAAAGCCGAAGAAATTTTTCTGTTTGATTCATAAATCAGTTTGTTTTCTGTCATTTTTGTACTCCTATGATGTGCTTAATCAATTTGTCTTATTCGTTTTATTTCTGACATGAGACAAAATCATAAAAATTAATTCGTGCTTTACTTTATCATACTTTCAGATTAACATCTATTACTACCTAATCAATGAATATTATAATAATTTATGAATATAATCGAAAAATATTATAATATTTGTTGATTATCTGTAAAAACTCGCTTATTATATAAGACATGAACGGTGTAAAGCGCGATTTACAGAATATTATTGATTCAAAATTTGGTAAGGGCAAAGTCATTATTCTCATTGGTCCGCGGCAGGTTGGAAAGACTACGCTCTTAAAGACAATGCTTTCAAAGGCTGCGTCTTCAAATTCTGTGCAGTACTGGAATTGTGATGAAGGTGAAGTTCGCTCTATGCTTTCCAATAATTCATCTGCACATTTCAAATCTCTTGTAGGAAATTCAAAATTTATTGTAATTGACGAAGCACAGCGCATAAAAGATATTGGTCTTACGCTTAAAATTCTGCATGATAATTTTCCGGATGTTCAGTTTGCAGTAACAGGTTCATCTTCGCTGGATTTATCAAACACCATAAATGAACCTTTAACCGGGCGCAAATTTGAATATAATCTTTTTCCGTTTTCCACAAATGAGCTGATTAATCATACAAACATGCTTGATGAAATAAAGCTGCTTGAAAGCAGACTCATTTATGGTTTCTATCCTGATGTTGTGAATAATCCCGGTGACGAGAAAGAGATTCTTTCAAATATTGTTTCAAGTTATCTTTATAAAGATGTGTTTGAGTTTCAAGATGTAAGAAAACCTGCAATAATCGAAAAACTTGTTCAGGCTTTGGCTTTGCAGGTTGGCAGCGAAGTTTCTTTTAATGAACTTGGAAATCTTTTGGGCATAGACACTTTGACAGTGCAGCGTTATGTGGATTTGCTTGAAAAAGCTTATGTGATTTTTCATCTTCATTCTTACAGCCGTAATGTACGGAATGAATTAAAAAAGAGCATAAAGCTTTATTTTTATGATAACGGCGTAAGAAATGCTGTTATATCAAATTTTTCTCCATGCAGTCTGCGTTCTGATATAGGCGCTCTTTGGGAAAACTTTTTAATCAGCGAAAGGCTGAAGAACAATGCTTTTCAGAATAAAAAGGCAAAATATTATTTCTGGCGTACAACACAAATGCAGGAAGTTGATTTTATTGAAGAATTCGATGGTAGTTTTTCAGCATTTGAGTTCAAATATAACTCTAAAAAAGCTAGCACAAAATGTCCTCTGACTTTTTCCAGAAACTATCCTGAGATTCCGTTTTCTGTAGTTACAAAAGAGAATTATATAGACTTTGTTCGTGCGGAAATTTAATGCTTGTTTTTTGTAAAAAACACCTATTGCCTGCTTGTATCAATTTCCAGATGAAGACGAAGAAGTTGAGGCTGATTTTGCTGCTTCGCGGTCTTTTATCATGTGCTGAAGAGTGATGAGAATTGCAATGACAATCTGTTCGTATTCCTTTTTGTAAATGTCCACGCAATATTTGTCATGAATCGAAAGCATTTTCTGGCTTATAACTGCGATAATTTCGCCATCGCTGTCGTATAATTCAAAATTAAGGGCAAGTGCGTTTCCTCTAAGCTGCCAGCCGAGACCTTCGATGTTTGTAATATCCTGGATAAAATGAAAAAGTTCATTTGAAAGCTGGAATTCTGTTCCGTCTGACATAGTGATAAAATGTCTTTCGTGCAGGCTCAAAAGCTTGCGTTCAATATGAGCAACCTGTCCGCCAGAAATTGTGGTGATGTCGGTTTTATCGTGAAGAGACGGAAATTTAGTATCAGCCTGATAAATTATCTGCTCGTTTGCATCGGTTATATCAATGTGATGGTGAAGGGTAAAGACTTTGGTTGTTGTAAAAAGTGACAAAACCGGCGTTCCGAATTTTTCTACATTGTTTACATTAGCTTCCTGACCGGCTTCGCGGTATCTGTGAATCTTAGAAAAAACTCCCATAGTTATCTCCTGTTTTATAATGCCCAATCATAGCATTTTGTCATGATTTGTTCACGCATGTTTTCATAATAAACCAGCTTTCTTGGATTGCGGCGAAAGTGGCGACGGCACAGACAAGAGTTGCGCTGTATTTCAAATCGATTATCTGCATTGTCAGTGGAAGAACAAAAAGCATTCCGCCTGTAAGCTTGTTCATTATTGAATGAACTGCCGGAAATTGCTTTTGTCTCGCAAAACCAACCGCAATATCAAAAGCTTTTATTGCAGCAATTACTGCAATCCAAATATAAAGCCATAACGGCATAAGCATTTTTGGCAGCAGTTTCAGCATGCACACAGCAGCAAACACAAAGTCTGCGGCTGTATCAAGCTTTGCACCGAATTCACTTGCCGTATTTGTTCTGCGTGCCACAGTGCCGTCAATCATGTCAGAGAAACCGGCAGAGAGATAAAGCACATAAAACACCGGAGAAAAAGCCGGACAGAAAAGCAGTGCGGCACTAATCAATATTCTTAAGCTAGTTATAATATTTGCCATTTTCTTTTGTCGGGCTGTCGATAGGTCCTTTCATGGATTTTGTTTTATGTAAAATATATTATAATAGACTTGGAATAAAAATAGAATTATAATATTATTAAGTTACAATGAAAAAAAAGAGGTTGATTATGAAAAAATTGTTTCTTTCATTTTTGATTTTATGTCTATTTGCAGCATTAATTACAGGCTGCAAAAAAGACAAAGCTTCTGATAATACTACAACTGCAGTAACAGAAGAGACTGAAACAACAGCAGCAAAAGTTGTTCAGACTCCTGATGTAAACGGGATTATGATTTCCGGCTGGTATTATTCGCTTGGAGAAGACAAAGACGGCAATGAGCTTATGGTTGCAGAGTTCGAGGCAAAAGTCGGTACTCCTGTAAAACTTTATTCAGATTCAAATGAAGAGCTTGGTGTTGTTACAAAAAAAGATGTTGCTGTAGACGGCGGCGGAACACGCGATTTTGTCAAAGTTTTCAACGAAGATTTTGACCAAGAATTCTGGGTAAGAGATTATGCAGTTGTTCCTTTT
>CAMJMF010000218.1 GCA_946406925.1 uncultured Spirochaetales bacterium
CGAAGTCTGGCTGAATACCGAGGATGTACTGGCTGATTGCAACCATGTTCCATGCGGCAGTTCCTGTAAGCCAAGAGTTCTTTCCCTGACCAAAGTTCTTGCCTGTCTGTCCGATGTCGCTACCAGCGTCTTTACCGCCAATCATCTGACCGTATACATAAGGCTCTGTCTTGTGAAGGTCAGAAGTTTCTTCTGTATAAGCAGGTGCAATTTCTGAGTAGTACTTGAATGCCTGGTCACCTTCGCCGGCATAAGCTGCTGCACAGATAATCCATGCGTTGTTGTGTGTAAAGATACCAGCGTTCTCTTTGTATCCGCCCGGATATGTAGAGATTTCACCGTACTGGATATAGTACTTAGAGAAGGCCGGGTTGTTGAGTACAAGACCATGCTGTGTGTTCAGGCGCTCGTCGATTGCAGCCAAAGTCTTCTTTGTTGCATCCTTGTCGATATCAGACATGATTGCAAAGCCCTGTGGCTCAATGAAGATTTTTCCTTCTTCACATTCGTTAGAACCCATTTTCTGGCCGTTAGCGTCATAAGCACGCATAAACCAGTTGCCGTCCCATGCAGATTCCATAATTACTTTCTTCATCTTGTCAATTTCTTTCTGAGCTTTAGCAGCGTCCTTGTTCTTTCCAAGATGATTCAAGATGCCTACAAAGGCTGGTCCAACGTATGTGAACAAAGCTGCTACGAATACAGATTCTGCAATCTTAGAGTAGCCGCCTTCTTTCTTGAATTTAGGATTTGTATATGTCTGGAAGCTTTCACCCGGTGTGTCAGAGAAACATGAAAGGTTGATACAGTCATTCCAGTCTGCGCGCATTGCAAGTGGCAGACCGTGTGGTCCGAGGTTCTTTACAATGTGGTAGAAGCTTACTGTAAGGTGGTCAAGCATTGACTTAGCCTTAGACTCATCGTTATCGTAAGGAACTTTTTCGTCGAGGATTGACCAGTCGCCGGTTTCTTTGATGTATGCAGCAACTGAAAGAATCATCCAGAGCGGGTCATCTGAGAAGTCGCCGCCGATGTCAGCGTTTCCTTTCTTTGTAAGAGGCTGATACTGGTGATAGCAGCCGCCGTCTGGAAGCTGAGTTGATGCAATGTCGATAAGGCGCTCGCGGGCGCGGTCTGGAATCTGATGTACGAAACCGAGAATATCCTGGTTTGAATCGCGGAAGCCCATACCACGGCCAATTCCGCTTTCAAAGTAGCTTGCCGAGCGTGAAAGGTTGAATGTAACCATACACTGATACTGGTTCCAGATGTTTACCATGCGGTTTACTTTGTCTTCCGGTGTGTTTACGTTGAGGATGCCAAGAAGTTTATCCCAGTAAGCGCGGAGCTCTTTCATACCTGCTGCGAACTTTTCCGGAGTGTTATATTTTTCGATCATAGCAAGAGCTTTTTCTTTGTTGATTGTCTTGCCGTCTGCTTCGAATTTCTTTTCAACAGGCATTTCTACATATCCGAGAACGAATACGAGAGTTTTTGATTCGCCTGCCTTAAGTGTGATTTCCTTAAAGTGAGAAGCAATTGGAGACCAGCCGTCTGCAAGAGAGTTTCCGCATTTGCCGTCGAGAACAGCCTGTGGATTATGGAAACCGTTATAAAGACCAATGAATGTGTCGCGGTCTGTATCATAACCGTCAATCTTGTCGTTTACAGAATAGAATGCATAGTGATTGCGTCGGTCGCGGTATTCTGTTTTATGGTAGATAACTGAATCTTTGATTTCTACGCGGCCTGTAGAAAAGTTCCTCTGGAAGTTTGTGCAGTCGTCCTGTGCATCCCAGAGACACCATTCAGCGAAAGACCAGAATTTGAAAGTCTTGTCGCTTGAACCTTCGTTTTTAAGAACTACCTGCTGAACTTCGCCGTCGTAGTCCTGTGGAACAAAGAAAGTTACTTCTGCTTTAAGACCGTTCTTTTTACCTGTAATGATTGTATAGCCCATACCGTGGCGGCATTCGTAAGCGTCCAGTTCTGTCTTAACTGGAGACCAGCCCGGATTCCAGATTGTGCCGTTGTCGTTGATGTAAAAATAGCGGCCGCCCATATCGATAGGTACATTGTTGTAGCGGTAGCGTGTAATACGGCGGAGGCGGGCATCTTTATAGAAGCTGTAACCTCCGGCTGTGTTTGAAATTAACGAGAAAAAGCCTTGTGTTCCAAGGTAGTTAATCCAAGGGTAAGGTGTGCGGGGTGTTTCAATAACATACTCGCGGTTGGCGTCATCAAAGTGTCCGAACTTCATGTTTGTCTCCATCTTCTTGAGTTAGTTGATTGCCGATATCAACCAACTCAAGATAGCATTCGCACTGTTGTTTGTCAATCGTGTTTAAAATAAAAAAGGCGCCGTATAAGACGCCCTGTAAAGTGCCTGTAATCACATCTGGATTGGCACATTATGTATATTTTCAGCGATTCAAGCCGCTGTAAGCTTTTTCTGATTATGTATTTTAAGCGTCCTTTGACGCCAGACTAAATATTTGGACTCCTCATATATGCCTCCCATGCATGTAACCGGTGTTCGTCCTCATCTCGTTCCTGATTACGTTTCTAATACTATCACAAAAAATAGATATTGCAAGAATTATTTGTCTATATCTTTATAGCAAAAGGTGTGGTATAATATTTATCTTATTAGTCATAAAAGGGTTAAATATAGTTGCGTATTTTACTTATGTATTGTTAATTATCATAAATAGAGTATAAAATATCATACATACACTTATTAAATCTGTAAGAGACTATACGTTTAAATTCAGTCTTCTGATTGTTATCTTTTGTTTTTTTTCGTGGACAGTTCTGCATTTTTTCATGATAATATGTATATTAAATAAATGGAGGAAATTATGGATTTTTCAAGAAAAACAATATTGGTAATTCTTGTTTGTATTATATCGCTTTTAATGACAGGCTGTTTCAATGAGAAAGAAAGCCCGCTGTATGACAGCGAATGGCTCATGCAGAATATTGACGAAAAAGGCCAGCCGTATTGCCATCAGCTTTTTCTAAAGCCTGATCATGAGGTAACTATGCAGGCGTATTATATGAATTCGCCGACCGTAATCGTATGGACTGGCAAATATAAGCTGACTTCAAATAAGCTGGTTTTCAATTTTGAAAAATGCTCTCGTTTTGAAGACGGTACAAATACAGGAAATTATAAAGCTGAGCGTGTTATTAAGTATTTTCAAGGTGAATTCTTTTATTCTGTAGGTCTGGTAGGCGAAAATAAAGATGAATATCATCTTGAGCTTATAAGACCGAAAAACTTTTTTTATGGAAAAAATCTCGATTTCTTTGGAAACCCGATGGAAGAATTTGTCCGCATAGAATGACAAACGAAAATTCTCAATTTGCGCTTTCCGGGCAGATAAACAAAAGTGCCTGCGGATATTTCAAAGACAGAACATGCTCTTCTTTTTTAACCTCGTATGAATTGTTCAGAGACTCAATAAAAGAAGAGCTTTCTGTTTCGGGCTTTTATTATATTCTGCTGAACAACGGTTTCAGGCGCTATAGCGATTTTTATTACATAAACAATTGTGAAACCTGCCATGAATGCATTCCAATCCGTATTCCGGTAAAAGACTTTGAGCTTAGCAAAAGCCAGCGCGCTGTGTGGCGCAAAAACCAGGATTTGGAGATTAAGCTGCTTAAAAACTGTACTGATGCTGACGGCTCTAATCTTTATGTTTCAGACGAAAAGTGTGCGCTTTTTAGAGATTATGACGCCTATCATAATGGTGCTGAAAAAGATTATGCTAAAATGACGCTTGCTGAATCGGCTGAAAATTTGAACCAGCTTGTTTCGGGTTATTCTGATGTCTGGAATATGGAATACCGGCTGGACGGACGGCTGGTTGGTGTAGGGGTGCTTGATTTTGCTGAAGACGCTGTTTCCGGCAGAAAGGCACTTTCTTCTAATTATTTTTATTACGAAACTACTGATGAAATCAGAAAACGAAGCGTCGGTGTTTTCAGCGTTCTAAAAGAAATTGAATTGTGCCGGCTTGAAGGAATTGATTATTATTATCTTGGACTGTATTTACCCGGCTGTAGAAAAATGAGCTATAAGGCCAATTATAAGCCTTTTGAGCTGTTTTTAGAGGGCAGATGGATAAATCTCTAGCCGGGCAAAAAGAAGGCGCTGTGCGGCAAATTTAAGCCGCTTTGTGTTTATCTGTACATGTAAAGGGCAAAAAAGCCTAA
>CAMJMF010000219.1 GCA_946406925.1 uncultured Spirochaetales bacterium
TTGTTCTCGTCAGAGACAAACACAAACGAAGAGTTTATGCCGGAATAGCCGCTCGTGAAAATACCCGAAACCGTAAAAACCCTGCCTGTATCGATAAGGCTGACAGCCGAAGATCCTGAAACAGCGACAAGCGTTACTTCGTCGCCGACGAAGACATTAAGCTCATACGCCAGGTCGTCGCCCAAAACAATGTAGTCCGGCTGTGAAAGGTCAAAGCTGCCGCCGGTTATCTTAACTTCTTTTCTAAAGCCCGAATCTTCTGCGTACACATCAGGATTAACAGCATGAATAATTGCACCGCTCTGACGGCCTCTGTCAGCAGCTATAAGTGTCTGTCCTTCATAAAAAGGAACGGCTGCGAGCAAGTCCGGGTCGGCAGCTGCATGGCTTAAAAAATCATTGCAGTCATCAGCTGAAGAGCCTTTTACGCGGATATGATACGAGCTGATTTCAAGAATACTCTCGATATAGCTCATCTGAAGTCCGTTCATGACTGAGATTATCGTTATAAGCGTCATTACGCCGAAAGCTATTCCCAAAGAAGCCAGCAGCGAAGTAAGCGCACCGCGTCCTTTTTTATCTACAGTAGCGAATCTTCTTGAGACAAACACAAGCCACGAAAGCGAAAATCTTTTTTTCATTGCCTGATGCTCCTGACGAATTGTCCGTCCCGCTCAACATACTGGGCTTTTTTTACGCCGTTCTCGTAGTCAGTTACAATAGCCGTTCCGTCATCAAAAAAGACTTTTTCGCGGTAATCTGTTTCATTTATATATGTCTTGTCATAAACTTCCAGGTTTTTCTCAAAGCGTTTTTCGTCCGGTCTTGCGCCCTTGCCGTCATAAGAGAAGGTCTTTTTTATAAGGCCATGCTCCAAGTCGGCAGTCTGCTCTTCAATTACGCGGCCTTTTTCGTCATATTTTTTCATAAAGGAACTTATAGGCTTTTTTTTGGGCTGGTCACTTTCGTTAAGCTCAAAAATTGATTCAGCTACAACAAGCCCTTTTGTGTCATATCTGGTTTTTGTCTGCGTTTTTTCATCAAAGCGCGTAACAGTGCGCTGCTTTTTGCGCAGCACATTTTCGGTATCTGCATAAGTGTAAAAAGCTTCTAAGACAAGAATAGGCGTATCGCCTGAATAGTTCCATTTCTGCTCTTTAAGCAGGTTCATCTCATCATCAAAAAAGCACTGCTTGTAGCCGTTTTCATCTGCCAGCACCAGTGAGTCTATGCCGTCAGCCGAGCGCACTGCATAAGAAACATCGCCTGCACTCTGCGCGCTGAAACCTGAACCGCTTTTTAAAATGCGGAAACGTCCGAGAGTGTCCAGATGAACCTCATCGGCAAAGACAAAATTGCAGAGAATAAGGCAGAATAAAACTTGAAACAGCTTTTTAGCATTAACCATGCTTATTGTCCAATAAATGCTTCCACATAAGAGTTTGCATCAAAAAGGCTTAAATCTTCGTATTTTTCGCCTGTGCCTACAAAAGCAACAGGCAGATTAAGCTCTTTACCAACAAGAGCCGCAATTCCGCCGCGGGCAGTAGAATCGTATTTTGTAAGCACAACAGCGTCAACACCGACTGCTTCATGGAAAACTTCAGCCTGACGCAAGGCGTTCTGCCCGGTTGTTGCATCTATAACAAGAATTTTTTTGTAGCAGCCTTCACTTGCTTTTTGGGCGGCAATGCGGTCAATCTTCTGAAGCTCGCGCACAAGGTTTTCTTTATTGTGAAGGCGTCCGGCTGTATCTGCGATAACAAGACCGCCGCCCTGCGAAGAAACTGCGTCAGCTGCGTCAAAAACAACTGCGCCCGGGTCGCTTCCGTTCTGGTGGGCAACAACGCGCAGGTTAAGCTTTTCGCCATGATATTGCAGCTGCTCAATTGCAGCCGCCCTGAAAGTGTCAGCCGCAGCAAGCACAATCGGGCTTATATTTCTGTCGTTAAAGTATTTTCCTATTTTGGCGGCAGTTGTTGTTTTGCCTACACCGTTTACACCAAGCATCAAATAAATTGAAGTTTTACCGGCGGGCGGCTCAAGCTTAGCTTCTTTAACAAAAGAGCTGATATTCTGCTTTAGAACAGCATAAACGGCTTCCTGAGTAAGTGTGCCGTTTTTCTTGCATTCTTTTTCAGTCTGCTCGGCAAGCTCAAAAGCTGTTTTTGCCCCCAAGTCGCCTTCTATCAATGTGTCAGCCAAATCATCAAAAAAATCTGATGAAAGTTCCGATTTATGAGAAAACAACGATTTTAGTTTTTCCGCAAAACCATTTGCCATATTCAACTCCGTTTTAATTATTCTGACTTTTCAGTTTCTGCCTCTGCGGCCGGCTCTGTTTCTTCGTCCTCAGATTCATCAACAAATTCTATTTCATAAGGCTCAAGCTCAACCCTGTTTTTTCTGTGGAATTTGCCGCCCTTCTTTTCAGTAACATCAACAGTCTGCGGCAGAATCTTGTTTGCAGTGTACAAATAACGCGCAAGCTGAAAAAGGAAATTTGCACCGAGCGTAATTGTTGCGCCTTTGGTGTACTTATAGTACATTTCCCACTGGTCAGCCGCAGACGAATCATCACGATGATAGAGCACAGAGTTTCTGGTTGCTATAGACATGCCTTTTGTAAAGAACAGCGACGGCAGAGAAAAAAGCAGAAGCGCGTAAGAATTATACAAACCTGTCCGCCTTTGTTCAATTGAGGCAGCGTAATCTTCCATTGTAGACTGGAACGTGATTGTTCCATAAGTAAGCGGATCATCTTTTGAGTCTGTACGGTCAGTTTTGTTCTTTACGATATAAAAGCGGTTGAGACCGTTTTCAGAGGAAATTTCGCCAAGCGTTACGCCCTTTTCAAGTGAAACATGCGACGGATCTGTAACAGGAAGGCCTGAAGCGTAAAGACTCTGATTCAAAGTCTGCGCCTCAAATGCAACATTTGCAATCTTCTTTGGCGACATTTTTACTTGTATGATAAATTCGTCTGTTTCTGTAAAAACATAATTGAAGTGCTTGGCTTCATAACCGTCAGAATATATGTAAATCTGATGCTTGCCGTTCTCAACCTCGATTTCGGAAACATTCTGCGGAAGAGCGCCGTCAATATAAATTCTTGCTCTTTTTGCAGCATCTTCAGGCGTAATCTCAAAATGAAGTTGAACAGGCTTTGAGTTCAACACATAAGGATAAAGCTCTTTTGCCATAATTGCGGCTAAACTCGGCAAGTCTTCAAGGCTGCCGACGTCGTTCAGCGTTGCAGTAACCATTCCGCCAGGAAAAACCGACAGCTCAACAGTAATGCTCAAAAAGCCCGAACGCTCAACAATGTTTCCGCTTATAATTCCAGAAACATGCTCATCTAAAACGCGCTTTTCAAAATCATAAAAGTTTTCGTCCTCACGCTTGTCGGCAAAAAGCCTTGACGAATCATTCTGCCAAATTCTTATAGTGAGCTTGTCTCCGGGGCGTTCATCTGAAACATAAACAGCTTTTGGGTTTATGGCAAAAATATTTTTCTTTACACTCGGGTCTTCGCCCAAAGGGTTAGAAGCTTTCTGCAGATTTAAAGATATTTTCTTTCGGATTTCTTCGATTTTTTTGTCAGATTCTTTTGAAAGCTTTTTCTGCTGTCTTTTAGAATCTGTATTGAACATGATTACATCGCGGGCTCTAATCTCGTTTGTCAAATCCGTGAAAAGCTCTTTGCGCTCTTCTTTCAAATCATAGCGCACGCGGCGCTCAATTTCAGATTCTTCAAGAAGGTGGCCGCCCCTGCCCTCAAGACAGGCTAAAATCAGCGAAGGTAAATCCGTCGCCGCTTTTTGCGCAGACTCAAGCTCTGCCTGCGAAGCTTTTGCACTGAAAGGAACAGCAGTCAGAATCCAGTCGTCGGCATGTACAAAAGCCGGGCACAAAAAAACAAGCAGACACAAAAACACAGCTTTAATTTCTGAGAAAAGCTTCTCTGAGAAAAAGTCAAAATGTTTTTTAATCTGCTTTTCCACAAACGCCCCGGCTAAACATCCATGTCATCGTCAGAGCCGACATCAGATGCAAGACCCTGCCATTTCTGCTTAAGATAGGTCTCGATAAAATCGTCGATATTTCCGTCCATTACAGACTGAATGTTTCCAACTTCGTATTTTGTGCGGTGGTCTTTGACCATTGTATAAGGCTGAAAAACATAAG
>CAMJMF010000220.1 GCA_946406925.1 uncultured Spirochaetales bacterium
CATAGATGAATTGATAATCCATAATACAAAAGCTGATTCTTTTATTATGTGCTCATTTGTTTTTTCTGAATTGAAAAAAGCTTTTGATGACACATGCATTTGTGCAAGACTTCCAGATAATTCTATAAAAATTGTGGCTTTCAGTCATTTTGATTTGAATCTGGCTATTTTTACGGAGAAAATTCTCTTTTATCTGAAGCCCTACTTTGAAGAAAATTCCTTGAACAAGCTGCAGATTGTTTCTTCAGGCAGCACAAATGATACAGAAACGCTGTACAGGTTCATTACTACTGCGGTGAATTAACATGATAACTTTTGCAACTGCAAAAAACGGAAATGACACCTGCAGCAAAGACGGAATTCCCCTTCACTCTAATTACAACCCGGGAAAAGAAGCAGAAAGATTTGTTTCTGGGTTAGAAGTACCTTTTGAGCCTTCCTGGATAATCATCACAGAGCCGGCTTTATCATATGTTTCTAGTTTTTTGAAATTGCGTTTTCCCAATACAAAGCTTTGTGCCATAAGATTTTGCAAAGACTTTATAGACTATGACAAAGTCTGGGATAAAGTTTTTTATTTTGAAAATGGCAGCCTGGATAATAGTCTTAAAGACCAATTGTTCAATTTTTTTGGTGAGGAAAAAACCGGATCATTATTTTTTGCTTCATGGAAACCCTCTGAGAACGCTTTTGCAGACATTTACCTTGAAGCATGGCAAAACATTAAATCTTATATAAGTCTTTCAAGAGATGTTCTTGGAACGAGAATATATTTCAACAAGCGCTGGAACAAAAATTCCTTGAAATTTGCGCTTTACATCAAAAACGCTGTGGATTTTAAGTCTGATAAAATCAGCAAGCCTGTCGTTATAGCAGCTTCAGGACCCAGCCTTGAGAAAATTATTCCATATTTAAAAGCAAATAGGGATTCATTCTTTCTGCTTACCGTATCATCAGCTGCAAGACCGCTTATAGAGCGCCAGGTTCTGCCAGATGCAGTTATTTCAACAGACGGCGGCTGGTACGCCCAGGAGCACTTAAAGCAGCTCAATTTTCTTAAAGACATACCTCTTTTTATAGGCACTGAAAGTTATCTGCCCGCAAAAATGCTCAAGACAAACACTATTCTGCCTTTATCTTATAAAGACAGCATTGAAGCATTATTATTGGAAAAAGCCGGAATAAAGGCAGTAAAAGCTGAAAGAAACGGCACTGTAAGCGGCACAGCTGCTGAATTAGCCCTGCAGCTTACAGACAAAGATGTATTCTTTTGCGGGCTTGATTTATGCAGTTCAGACGGCTTTCAGCATACACAGCCGAACGAGCTTGAAATTGACAAAGCCCCTTTTGATACACGACTTTCGCCGCTTGAGACACGCACGTCATCAGCGTCATTTGGAAATGCCTCATTAGATATATACCGCAATTGGTTTTCTACACGCCCTGACAGCTTTTCAAAACGGATAAGACGCGTCTATTACAGTGATTCTCCAATAAAGTGCAGACTTGATAATATCCAAGATATTGATGAAAAATGCTTTGAGAATATGCTGAAAAACTGCTCACAGTCTAAAACTGCCGGCTCTTTAGCATTACAATTGCAGAATTTAATGTCATCAGATGACAGGCTGAAAAAGCTCCGCGAATATTTTGCAGAATTAAGAAAAGCTTTTGATGATTATTATTTTTCAGAAAAACCAATTGAAAACTCCCCTTTTGAGCTTGAATTGTGGTTCAAAAGTTTGTCTTTAGGAGATTATCTTTCTCTTTCACAGCGGCATGAAAAAATGTCAGAGACAATGTATAATAATCTGAAAGATTCATTGAACGGGCTTGAAGGAATATTAAACCGCTATGACACATAATGAAATTTTTAAAGCAAATTGCAAAGCTCTTAAAATTAACAATCCAGATTTAGCTGAAATCATTGAAAACCTGAAAGATACCGACAATTCCTGCTATTCTGAACCGGCATTAGCCAAAACTAATGAAAAAGTGCCGATACTCAAAGACGGAAAAGCCTTGTTCTCTGTTTACAACCCTGAAAGAGACGCTGATAATTTTTTGAGCGGTGTGAATTTGTCTGAAAAACAGTTTATCGCCGTTTCTTCATTAGCAAATGCCGCGCACATAAAGAAAGCGCTGCAATATCAGAATATTCAAATTCTGGTTATTGAAAAAAACGCAGAATCTGCTGCCACCCTATTTGAGCATTTTGATTTTACAGATCTTCTAAAAAACAAGAATTTCTCTTTATGCTGCATTTCTGAACTTGAAGCAACTTTTAGGAATTTATACATTCCGCAGCTTTACGGAAATTTCAGCCACAAAGCACTGCGTCCCTGGGTTCAGTATAATCAAAAAGAAGAAGAGCATATTCAGAACATTTTGAGAAAATGCCTTGAAAGCATAAGCGCAGATTATTCGGTGCAGGCACATTTTGCCAAAGTCTGGCAGCGGAATATTTTAAGAAACTTAAAAACTCTGTCTGCTATCAACACAAACAATTTAGAGTTCCCTATAACAAAAAGAGCCGCAATTATCGGAGCTGGCCCAAGTCTTGACGACGGCATCAGCTTCTTAAAAGAGAACAGAGAAAGCCGTTATATTATTGCTACAGACACAGCATGGCGTATTCTGCTTCAAAACGGAATTTCCGCTGATGCAGTGGTTACGATTGACGGTCAGAACATTTCTTACCGGCATTTCATCGATAAGTTTCCGGACAGCAGAACGCTCTTTGTTGCAGATTTATGCTCTCACCCGGCAATTGCAGAGAAAGCGCAGAAAAACGGAAACGCTGTGCAGTTTTTTGTTTCAAACCACCCGCTGTGTCTTTTTGCAAGACAATATGCACAAGAGCACAGCCAGTATTTTCCGCCTGAAATAGACACAACTTCAGGCACTGTTACGGTTGCCGCCTTAGATTTTGCCGTTAAAGCCGGTTTCAAAGAGATTGAGCTTTTTGGCGCAGATTTTGCGTATACAAATTCTAAGGCTTATGCCAAGGGCTCTTATCTTGACCCTACTTTTGAGAATGACTCAACTACGATAAATTCCAAAGAAACAGCATTTAATGCCCTTATGTTCAGAACTCCAGTTATACGCAAAGACAAGTCGACTGTTACAACTGAAGTGCTTAACCGCTATGCTTCTGCATTAGATAATTACCTCAATAATTGTCATGCGAAGCTTTCGGTTTATAAATACAGTGAACACAAACTCATTCCAATTTTTGAGAGTAAGCATTCTGAGCCTGAAAAAAATGTTCCAATTTTTTTGCCTAAAACACTTTACAAGTCTTTTGATTATGCCGATTTTATAGTAAGGTTGTTGAATCTTCTGGAAAATCACGATCCGGCACTTACGGCAGCAATTCTGCCTCTCGCAGCATGGTGCGAACGGACGGGTCGTTATAAAAGTTCTAGTGACTCGATTGAATCTGTTTTTGAATACGCATACAAGATGGCAAAAAAATAAGGCCTTACTGGAGTTTTTATGACCAACAAAGTTGTGGTTATTTTTTCTATATTGATAATTTTCATTTTTTCATTAGGAATTTTCTATTTTGCAATTAATGTTTCTGATGACCTTCAAAAAGGTTCTTACGAGGCAGATGCCCAGTTCAGAAGCTTTCTTGCAAACATGAATTATGAAATTTCTAATGCGCCATATCTTTCACCTGATTATCTGGAAAAACTCAGAGACTTAATTAAGCAGAACGAATATATTGCTGCTGTTACAATAAAAAGCGAAAGCAACACTTATTTTGCGTATCCTCTTTCGTCTAAGTACATTTCAGCTTCATCTGCCAGCCCTGAAATTTATGTTACTTCTCCGGCACTCATTGTTCGCTCAACAGACATTCCTTACAATGATACGATTGACACAGAGGTTCAGGCTGCAATCTATCTTGTAAAGCCTAGCCAGGTTTTTGAATATGCTCTCTACAGCTTTTATTTTATAGCTGGCGGCACATTTCTTGCGCTTCTTGTTCTTTTCTTCAGCAGAAAGACTAAAAAGACAAGCAAAGCAGTTGTTACAAGCCAAGAAAATATCATTCAGACAGAAACACCTGTCGTGGATGCAGATAAACCAGAGCAGGAACCAGCAGCAAAAATCAGAACACCAGCAAACCCTATTCAGCAGAGAGAATCAGTA
>CAMJMF010000221.1 GCA_946406925.1 uncultured Spirochaetales bacterium
AATGTTGCAGGCTGGATTCTTGAGCTTGACCGCGGTGAAGGCATTCCGTATAAGGGAAATTATTCCGGCTGGCTTGAGCAGAAAGAGAACCGCCTGAAAATGGAAGAAAAGAGCGAGAGTGAACGCCAGAAAGCGCTCAAACGTGAGCTTGAATGGATTCACATGGGCGTTAAAGGCCGTCAGGCAAAGCATAAAGAGCACATTACAAAATACGAGGAATTGTTGAATAATTCCGGCAAAGGTCAGATAAAAGACACAAAGATTACGATTCCGGCAGGCCCGCGCCTCGGCAACCTTGTAATTGAAGCTGATAAATTGACAAAAGGCTACGGCGACAGGCTTTTGTTTGAGAATCTTTCGTTTACAGTTCCGGCTGGTGCAGTTGTGGGCATTGTAGGTCCGAACGGTGCCGGTAAAACAACACTTTTCAGACTGATTGCAGATGCAGCCGGTCAGACCGTTGAACGCTTAGACGGTAAGGCTGGCGGTGAAAAACCTGACAGCGGTTCTATAAAAGTTGGCGAGACCGTAAAACTTGTTTATGTAGACCAGATGCGCGGGCTTTTGGACGACAATAAAACCGTCTGGGAACAGCTTTCTGACGGGCTTGATATAATCAAGCTTGGTGCAGTTGATGAAAAAGGACGCCCCTTGAACGGTGCTGTGCGCGAAATAAACAGCCGTGCTTATTGTTCTTGGTTCAACTTTTCTGGCCCAGACCAAAAAAAGAAGGTCGGCGTGCTTTCCGGTGGAGAGCGCAACAGGCTGAATCTCGGCATGATGCTCAAGCAGGCAGGCAATGTGCTTCTGCTTGACGAACCTACAAACGATTTGGACGTAACTACAATCCGCGCCCTTGAAGACGCTATTGAAGAGTTTGCAGGCTGTGTTTTGTGCGTAAGCCACGACCGCTGGTTCTTAGACCGAATCTGTACACATATTCTGGCATTTGAGAACAACAGCGAAGTTGTTTGGTTTGAAGGCAACTGGTCAGATTATGCTGAATGGCGCAGAAAGCAGCTTGGCGCAGAAGCAGACCGCCCGCACAAGACTGTCTACAGAAAGATGACGCGCTAACTGATTCCGTGGCAAAAACTGAAGAAACAGGCAATGTGGCACAGATAACGCCTGTGCCGCGCGTGCTCTACGATAAAGACATACGCCCTTCTCTTTTTGATTTTCTTGATTCGCTTTACGAAACAAACAGGATAATCGAAGAAAAAGAGATGGGACATTCGCGTGCAGACGCAGTTCTTGTTACTTTTAAATCTGTTTACGGAATAGAAATCAAAAGTGATCAGGACACATATGCAAGGCTTGACCGGCAGATTAAGGACTATGACCGCTATTTCTTTAAGAATTATGTTGTTGTAGGCACGCGGCATGCAGCGCATATTACAGAACATGTTCCAGATTATTGGGGAATTATTACTGTTGAAATTGAAGCCGGCAAAGAAGACTTTTATCTGCTTAGAAAGCCGCTCAGAAACCCGAATTTTGACATAAGCGAAACCTTGAGCCTGCTGTGGAAAACTGAGTTTATACATATTCTTGCAAGGAACAATTTTCCTTTATACAAAGAAAAGAGCAAAGAATATATTAGAAAGCGCCTTTTAGCGTATATTCCGGCGGAGAAGCTTCTAAAAGAAGTGTGCATTGAACTTATGGAAAGAGACTATACGCTTGTAAAAACGCCTAGGCGTTCCAAAAAGCGCTAACAGCCGAAAATCTCTTTGCGGTGTTTTTTGCCTAAAGCGGTAAGCGCGCTTTTTAATGGTAGACCGGGGTTTTCGGCTTGAAACTGCTTTAAGTCTATTGAAAATCTGTTCATTGAAAAATGCTGAAATACTAAAAAGCTGTCGTCAAAGCAGGATTTGCTGTTTTCGGTATTTTCAAAATACTTTTTGTATAAAGCCTGTTTATAGCCTTCAAAAAGGCCTGCTTTTTTAAGTTCTCCATAACCTACAAGCCATAACTGAGGTTTTTCTTCGTTTTGGGCTGCCTCAAACAAAGCCTGATGAAATTCAGCTGTTTTTTGAGCCATCCAGACCTGACTTTCCTGCAAAATTCGGCATATAGAGCCGCCCTGAGACGACTTTTTTGCTTCATTGAGGATATATGCCAGATCTTTGGTTTTAGGGCTGTGAACGGGCGTTTTATTCAAGATAATGACGTTTTTTCTGAAATTAATACCGAGTTCAGGCGAATCATTGAAGAATTTGTCTCCAAGTTTTCCTGCCTGCCCTACAAGATAAGCGCGGTTGTCTGCCAGCTGCTCGTTTTTTCCGGGGTTGTCTCCGACTATAATCAGTTTTATCTCATCTTCTTGGGTAACTGCATCAAGAGTTGTGTTATAAACTATCGGTGTTTCAACAGGAAATTCCGGCGTATGCCCGTAAACTTGCGATTCTTTCTGAAGTTCTGTCAGCAGACCGAAAGCTTCTGCTTTTTCAAGCTCAAGCTGCCATGTGTTAATCTGTGTCTTAAACGCCTGCCTAAAATTGCTGAATATTTCCCATTGGTTTTTGTTCATAGAGCAAGATTAAAGACAAACGCCCCTCCGGTCAAGACAAAAAAAGCCTCCGATGAATTAACACCGGAGGCTCGTTTTTTCCCGTTTTATGCGGGAAAAGTGTTAATGCTCTTATTTATAGAGTTCAACAAGTTTAAGCAAATGTTCGTAGCGTGCTTTTGCAGTTTCTTCGTTTCTCTTGAAGAGAACTTCTGCACGTTCCGGGAACTTGCGTGTAAGTGAAGAATAACGTGTTTCGTTAGCAAGGAATGCCTGGTAAGAACCGTCACCTGGCTTAGAAGTCAATGTGAATGGGTTCTTGCCTTCTGCTTTCAATGCTGGGTTGAAGCTGAACAAGTTCCAGTAACCGGCTGCAACAGCTGCTTTCATTTCGTCCTGGCAGTGGTTCATACCACCCTTAACACCGTGCAATTCACATGGTGCGTAACCAATGATGAGAGAAGGACCGTTGTAAGCTTCAGCTTCCTGAATAGCTTTGAGTGCCTGTGCTGGATTTGCACCAAGAGCAATCTGTGCTACGTAAACGTAACCATAGCTCATAGCGATTTCAGCAAGGCTTTTCTTGTTAACTTCTTTACCAGCAGCAGCAAACTGACAAACTTCACCGATGTTAGAAGCTTTAGATGCCTGTCCACCTGTATTTGAGTACATTTCTGTATCGAATACCATTACGTTTACGTTTTCGCCAGATGCGAGAACGTGGTCAAGTCCGCCGTAACCGATATCGTAGGCCCAACCGTCACCACCCATAATCCATACAGATTTCTTGTTGAGGTAGTCTTTCTTTTCAAGAATTTCGTTCTTGCAGTCGCAGTTAAGCTTTTCAAGTTCAGAAATAAGAACTTTTGTCGGTTCAACGTTAGCAAGTGTGCTGTCTTTTGTTTCCATGAACTTAGCGATTGCGTCTTTAAGAGATACAGAAGCTTTGTCGCTCTTTGCAATTTCATCAAGTTTTGCAATTAAGCTGTCACGGATGTATTTCTGACCCATGTACATACCAAGACCGTGTTCGGCGTTGTCTTCGAACAATGAGTTAGCCCAAGCTGGACCTTTCTTTGAGTCTTTGTTGATTGTATATGGACATGTTGCAGCAGGGCCGCCCCAGATTGAAGAACAACCTGTTGCGTTTGAGATGAACATGTTTTCGCCGAAAAGCTGTGTGATAAGACGTGCATAAGAAGTTTCTGCACAACCTGCGCATGAACCTGAGAATTCAAGGAGCGGCTGGTTGAACTGGCTTCCCTTAACTGTTGTTTCAGCATAGCCTGAATCAGCTTTTTTAGAAACGTTCTTAACGAGGTAGTTCCAAACTGGCTGTTCTTCAAGACGTGATTCCTGTGGAACCATTTCGATAGCTTTTGTAGGACAAACAGTAACACATTCGCCGCATCCCATACAATCGAGAGGAGATACAGACATTGTGTACTTGTATGCACCTGGCTTTGGTTTTGTATCAACAGCTACAAGACCTGCCGGAGCAGCCTTGATTTCTGCGTCTGAAAGAAGGTAAGGACGGATTGTTGCGTGTGAACATACGAATGCACAGTTGTTACACTGAATACATTTTGCAGCATCCC
>CAMJMF010000222.1 GCA_946406925.1 uncultured Spirochaetales bacterium
TTATACTGATTATATGAGAGAAGATATAAAAATTCTTGCAAGGTGTAATGCTATCTGTATGCTTCCCGGCTGGGAAACGCTCAAAAGGCGCACGGCTTGAATATCGCATTGCAAAAATCTTGAATATGCAGATCCTGGAGTTTCAGCCGGAATAATGACCTATGTTTCAACTTTGCCAATCGTGCAAAAAAGAGATGAATCTAAAAACGGCTCGCAAATAATACTTACAATTTATGCAGCGCAAAACGGCTTTGTCTACAGTATAAATTGTAAGCTGCGCCGTTTTGTCCGCTCGTACTATCCCACCGAAAAAGAAACAAAATATCCGACTGAAAAAGACGCGCAACGCGCAGCAGTTTTCCGCATCCAGTCATGGATAGGAAACAACAAAAAATTAAAAACCCTTCTTTCTGATTTTGAAATTGCCAATTATCAGCAACCATCTTTATTTGACGATTTATAAACTTTTTTTTGAAAAACGCTTGACACTTTTCTAAAAGCATAGTAATATAATCTTGTAAGCAAGAGAGCTTACAAGGGGGCTTCTTGTAAAAAAGAAGAAGGTTGTTAAAGGGCATCGTAGAAATACGAAAAAGCCCACCAAGAAACCTAGTTTGGTGGGCGTTGGGATTAAGTTGCTGCAATGGATAGTGGCCGCTGTAGCAACTTCAATCATATCAACAATCCTTGAACACTACCTGCCTATTTGGTTGGGGTGGTAAACAAGGCGGTAGCAGAAAGTTTTTCTGCTACCATTTAATCTATCGGATTTTTATTCGGGGGTCAATATGGTAATTATTACGACTTTGGTTGCTCTTGTTGTTTTTGCTACACTTGAAGTTTTATCATTAAAATTTCATTGGGCGGACAAATGGCTTGCCTTGTTCGGATATACCCGAAAAGACAAGAAAAACTAACAACCGCGGAAGACGAAAAAAGCCGTCTTCCGTTAATTTGTTAAATCCATCTGCTGATTAAAAATTGCCTGCATATCACGCGCCGCAACTTCTGAAGCTGGTTCCAGCCATTCTTTTTTAGGTGTAATGGTTTGAGTGTATCTCAAATTCAAGATTTCAGCGGATCTAAATTTTACATCGCCGCTTTTTGCCTTGCGAAAGTTTGAAACCTTAAAAATAGAATTATTCATGCGGATAAAACCCTGTGTTTTTGCAGCAACAAAGGCACGGGCAACAAGAGCGGCTTTGTGACTTGAAAATTTTGTTGAACCGCGAACAATCCGGGGTTTTATGTTGTTGTAATAATAAGCCCTGCGAACTGGTTTAGAGTTTGAACCGCCGCGCGTTATCGTATTTGGAATAATAAGATTGCCGCCGTTTTTATTCCTTTTTACGCCGCCCTGTTCCTGGCGTGCCATATATCCGGCTTTTTCAGTAGCTCCAACTTCGCTTTTAATCTGATTTAGAGTTTGTACGTTTTGGCCGCATTGTGTGAATTGAATCTGTCTTGTGGTAAAATTATTGCGCAGCGTGAAATTTTGTTGCACATTTTGGATGGCGTTTTTCCTGGCATTCGCTGCAACAATATTTACAGTGTTTATTCCGGCCTTTATAAAGCGTTTGTGAACATCGTTTGCTACTTCATTTATGGAACTTAATATTTTCACCGCCATATATTCAGTATGCTTCAGTTTTCTTGCGGTCGCTATACCGATTTTTTAAGCCCTCAAAAAGAGGGCTTTTTGTTTAAGCAATTTCTGCAAAGTTTGTTGCAAAAACTCTTGCAAGCTGCCATTTGTACTGTTCAACGCTTGTTGCGTTAATCTTTAACGAACCGCAATTTGAACCGTCTTTGTAACAAACCATATAAAAGCCCCTGTTGTCTTTATAAAGCACATATTCAGAATTGCCCTTTTTAATGTGCTTCTGTTCTGTTGCTAATGCAGAAGCGATTTTTTCAACTTCCGGCATTTTAGCATTCATCATGTCGGACAGGGCTTTGTAGTCATATTCAACTCTTATGTAAGTATTGCCGCCGGACAGAATCTCGCCTGTGTATTCGTCATAGTCAACATGATTGAAAGCCTTGCAAACTTTTTCAACAGCTTTTATATCTATTGATAAATCCTTTATTGTGATATGTGAATAATCACTATAGCCACAGTTGCCGCTTTTTACAGAAACCTGCTTGCTGTTAAAACCAAGTTTCTTTAATTCAGCTCTGATTGCCGCGCTTCTTTCTTTGTTTGAATAAAATCTTGTCATTTGTTTGCTCCTTGTAAGCGATACTTTTAACCGCTCACAAGTATATAATACGATATTATTAGAAATGTGTCAAGCGTTTTTCAAAAAAAAAGTTAAAGAATGTTTCTTTCTTCTGGTCTGTCTATCAAAACAAACTTCAACGCTTTTAATAAATATTCGCAGTACCATTTATAACTGGCCGTACCCTGGCAATGTCCTACACGGCTTGCCGTACTCCGATAAAAGGATAAATCATCAACTTTGCCGCTCTTCCAAGATTTTAATGTTTCTGCGCTTCTGTCTAAGGCTGTTTTTCGTATAATTTTATAATCCTTAAAAATCCTATAACCCACAAACTCAAATCCCTGTGAAGTCACGCCGATAAAAGTTTTGTCATTCAGCTTCAAGAATAATTTTTCTTCCAGGAACCGCGCTATTTCAGCCCAGCAAAACTTCAGATATTCCATGTCATTACTGAAGATTATAAAATCATCCATATATCGAACATACGCCTTTGCTTTAAGTGTATGCCGGATAAAATGGTCTAATTCATTTAAATAAACATTTGCTGAAAGCTGACTTGTTCTGCATCCTTTCTTTATGCCTACGCCGTTACAATCTTTCATAAAGATTGTATGCAGCAGCCACATTATTTCAGAATCATCTACAAAGCGTTTTAAATATACTTCTTCAAGCGGCAAAACTGGAATACTGTCAAAGAATCCCTTAATGTCAAAATATACAAAATGAGAATATTTGTTTGCATAAAGCCCGGCTCTATTCGCTGCATCCAGCGCGCCTTTTCCTTTTCTACAAGCATAAGAATCATAATCCAGGCGCGGTTCAATATATCTTTCAATCACCCTGCAAACAGCAGTATGAACAATTCTGTCTCTAAGTTCTGGAGCGCAAATTAACCGCTTTTTCGGATCATAAACCCAAAAATAGTAATAGTCGCCAGGAATGTATAAATGCCAGATTAGTTCATTTTGCAATTTAATCAACTCTTCTTCAAGGTTGCTTGCAAATTGTAATTCTTCTGGATAATACTTTTTATCCTGTATAGTTTCATAAGCTGCACAATACAAATTCTCAAAGTCGTAAACTTCACTAAATATAGGTTTATCCATCATTATTCACTTAAAAAATAACCAGAAAAGCGCGTAGCCTTTCTGGTCTAAGACTTTAGCACAACAAATGCCGTGCAAAGGCAGCCGAACTGACGTTAAAAATAAATCGTCACTACGCCGTAACCGTGATTAACAGCGTATGCCTTTTTCTTAACAATTTACATTCGTCACAGGCAAGCCGCGCCCCGATGTTCGTGTTGACGTTCCACGGGTAGTTGTTCGCGTTCACAGTGCGAGGGCCACAATGAACGCCGTTGTTCCAGTTGTTACCGCAAATCAGCGCAGACAAACCGTTCTCAAACGGCAAATATGCCAATTTTGTTTCAGCTGCCTTTTCGTAAAAAAAATGTTAGTTTTTACGATTGATAAGACCGCCTAAAATCTTACCTATCTCTGCAAGACGCTTTACTGCCGTTTCATAAGTTCGGGTTGAGAGATATTTCTTTTGACGCATACGCCGGATATAGATTTTAAGCAGTTCCAAATTGGTGTCTACTTTATACCAACCCGGCATTTTGTCACGGGCTTTGTTTGTTATCAAAATCAGTTTTATCGTGTCTATCAAAGTGTTTTTAATTTGTGCGCACCAAGCCGATTTTTCAAACGCTGGAAAGCGTTCTATAATCGGCTCAAAGTACACATCAAAATCATAGAATTTCTGAAAAAGCAACAGATTCCACACACTCCCGGCAGGGTGTTTCTCTTGCGAAAAATCCATTTGTTACCTCACAAAGAAAACCAGATATTCAGATAAACAG
>CAMJMF010000223.1 GCA_946406925.1 uncultured Spirochaetales bacterium
TAAAATATAACTTTTTAAAATAATTCAATATACAACAAAATATTATATTGTAATACATTTGTATTGGATGTTTATAATCATTGAAACACCGCCATACTGTGCTTATTGTGGAACTTCGGAAAATATTCATTAGAAATTTGAAATATTACAGAAAACAGAAAGGATTTCGCCAGATTGATTTGGCTTTGGAAATCAATAAAGGCTACAATTATATAAATAGTATAGAGAATGAAAAGTATTTTCCATCACCGGAAACAATTGAACAGATTGCAAGTGTTCTTGAAATTGAACCGATGCAGCTTTTTAATAGAGAAGAACCGCAGAAATCAAAATTGAATGAAAATTTTGAAAAAAGACTGAACAATATAGAGAATCAGTTAAAAAAAGAGATTGTCTCGAAAATCGAAACAATCTTTAAAAGTAGCTAACAATTCATGCCTATTCCATCTTAAAAATGTTTTCAATTCTGTTTTCTTCAATTACAATGAGTGCATGACGAATAACATGAATAAAAAAGCTTTTCCCGTTTTGTTTCTGGTTTTTCTGTTTGTTTTTCAGGTGGAGGCACTTTTTGCTGAAACAAAATGGTATCCGGTTGACGAGATTAAGCTGAACACGTCTGACAAGGTTACTGTCAAAATAAGCGTAAACATTGCCTATGATTCTGCAAATGAGAAGCAGTTCAAAAACTACGGCGGCGCAATTCCTTTAAGGCTCAAGCTATTTGTTTTCAAGAATCATTCTTATGCGCAGATGATTGATGCTGACAAGGCAATAGCTGAAATCAAGGATTATCTTGAAACGAATATATTTGATTACCCTGTGATTACAGCAATTAAATATGTCTGCCGTGACAAAAAAGCGTCTGTGCTTGCACAGAAAACCCTGTCTTACACAAGCGCTGTTGTAAAAGCTGAAACGCAGAAACAGACCGTTGTTATTGAGCGCCCGAGTTCGTCGGTTATTACTTCAAGTACGCAGTCAGAGGCGGAAAAAACGCCTGCAAAATCTGACAGTAGCACAGACCGAACTGTTACTGTTACAATTCCGGCGGGAACTTCATCTGATGACATTGACTGGAACATGATATTCGGTTCAATCTTTTCGCCGCGCGGCTCTTCTGTTGAGATTAACGAAAGCGGCATGACTGTAGAAACGCGTATTGCTGTGCCGGAAGGCTATGAGCGCGTTCCTGTTGAAAAAGGCTCTTACGAGGAATTTTACCGCAAGCTTCCGCTAAAGCCAGCAGGCACAAGCGTTTATTATTATGACGGGCAGAAAAAGAGCAGCAGCTATCATGCCGCGGTTTATGATTTTCCGAACTTGAGCGAAGATTTGCTTCAGTGTGCCGACGCCTGCATGAAAATGCGCGCCGAATACTATTATGCGCGCGGCGAATACGACAAAATAGGGTTTAATGCCGAAAGCGGAACATACCTTCCGTTTAAAAAATTTATGGACGGCTACCGGCTTACAGGCAGCGGCTGGAAAAGCGGCTATACTAAGGGCAATTCACGCAAAATTTTTGATGAGTATCTGCGCATTGTGTACAGCTATGCGAGCACCCGCTCTATGGCAAAAGAAGTGCTCCCGATTGACATAAAGGACCTTAAAATCGGCGACGTTTTTGTGCAGAGCGGCTCGCCCGGTCACGCTGTTTTTGTTACCGACATGGCTGTTGACAAAAAGACCGGCAGAAAGATTATGCTGATAGGGCAGGGCTATATGCCGGCGCAAGACCTTCACATTGTTGAAAGCTTTGAGTCGATTTCGCCCTGGTTTTACGTCGAAGATTCAGGCTTAAGTTATGCCGGCTACGTTTTCCCCAAAGGCTGCCAAGGACGCTGGCCCGAAAGATAATCTGGTTTGCAAAACTTGAAAGAAATGGTACAAAGTTGAATATGAAAAATTTAAAAGCTTTTTTTGTGGCTGCACTTTGCTTTGTTTGTGCTGATTTTTTCGGTGCAGAACAAATAATTTTAGACGGAAAAAACGCGTACAACGGCGTTTCAGAAAAATATGTGTTTCATGCTGACGACGAGCAGTTCAAGCAGTATCAGTCGGTTGTAATTGATTTTGACGAAAACAAAGTTCAGCGGAAAATCTCTTATTGCCTTTCAGAAGCGTTGCAAAAAGAATCGGGCTTTGAATATCAGGAAGAAATCTACGAAAACGGCGTTGTTACAGAATACAGGTGCATTTTTTCTGACAAAGAATTTGCCAAAAAAGGCATACGCTGCCAGATAGAAAAAGTTGACAGCGCAGACAAGCCTTATATGTACGGTTTTACAGACGGAGTTCATACAGCTTTTTTCCCAGCTGATTTTTTTATGATTCAGTACCCGTGCTATAACCTGAAGTATCTTTCTGCGCTGTTTTTTAGCGCCGAAGGTGCAAAAGGCAACCGCTACGTTTTCAGCAATAAACTCGCAAAAGGTGCAACTTTTGTTAAGATTATCTCTGATGTTGAGCCGCTTTCAAATTATGATGCCGCGCATGTGATTAAGTTTTCTAATTTTGTAGGAAATGAACAGGTTCGCGAGATTTATAACTGCAAGGTGCGCGTTTCTGCCGCCGGAAAAGAATATACGGCATATATTCAAAAAAATTTTGCAGCCGGTCTCAAAAAGAATATGGGCTGTCTTTTAGCTTATTGCACAATGGGCTATAACGAGAATCTTTATTTGTTTGCAACCGCTTTTGTTGAAAACCAGAAATAATTAAGAAATGAAGAAACTGCGCAACTTTTTCTTTTTAGTTGTTGTCTTCTCAGTCTGCCTGCCTTGCGGAAGCGTTTCTGCGCCAAAGATTAGCGCAGCTGCTTCAATTTTTGCTTACGCAGATAATGCACCGGTCACAGACTATTACGTTAATCAGACAAATGAAAGCCGCGCTTATTTTGAAAACCTGAAAATTGAAGAAAAGCCCGATGTTTTTAAAAACGCCGTAGATTTTGCTTTTTCAGATATTCAAAAGCGTTTTCTGGCTGTATTTTATCCACCTTATCTCTGCGCCTGTTCTATAAGGTGCATAAATCTTTCAAAATTCAAGAAACTGACAATTTACCGCCAGACCGTTTTGTAGACTCCTCCAAGTTTTCCGCTTTTTAGTTTTATTTCTTACTCAAACTTGGAGGATTACTCATGTTATATACAATTATCGGGCTTATTGCCTTTGCTGTAATTGTGGCAGTCTGTGCCTATTTCTGGAGTTAAAATTCAAGCGTGGCGGCTGGCTGCCATTTGCCGCCGCTGCGCTCAAACACTGTTATGTTGTCAACCTGAAAATCTTCGATAAGATTAAGCTCGTTAAAAGCCGCAAGTGCATCGGTTGAAACGCCTGCTGGAATGTCGCGGTTGGCTACGGTAAGATGCGGCTGAAACGGGCGTATATCTTTTCTTATTGAATTTTGCACAGCGCCAGAAACGGCAGAAAAAACTTTGTCGCGAAAACTTGTCCATTGCTTTGTGGCTGAAACCTTGGCAAAAATCGTTCTGTCGCCGAATGCGTCAAAATTGTCAATGTGCGCCGTAAAGCCCGAAAATTCCGCAGACGAAACAAGCCGCTGAACCGCGGAAACAATGTCTTTTGTTGTGTAGGCTTCGTCTAAACGGAAAGGCGGTACAAGCGTTATGTGAATGGGCGTGCCGTAGCCGCTTTTGCAGCCGTATTTTTGGTTCATGTAGTGGCGGCAGCTCTCT
This sequence comes from uncultured Spirochaetales bacterium, assembly GCA_946406925.1. Taxonomy (GTDB): domain Bacteria; phylum Spirochaetota; class Spirochaetia; order Treponematales; family Treponemataceae; genus UBA1240. The sequence continues at coordinate 3,702 of CAMJMF010000223.1, forward strand.
AATGTTTCAGTGATGTCGTCAGGTACAAGCACCCCGATAAAGTGTGTCTGCTGAGGATATTGCTGGTTTTGCGGAAAAAAGTTTCTATGTTTCATGTTTGTCTGTGCTTTTCAGGCTGAACACTAACCCTGATAAAATCAACAACCTCGCCGCAGAGCGACGAGGTTGTTGTTCTTAATAAGTAATTGCACTCGGCTTTGATACCCTTTGTTTCGACACAGAGCGTCGGGGTATCAAAGCCTCGGCACGAATGAAAAAGGCTGTCCGTTTTGGACAGCCTTGATACCGGCGATGAGACTTGAACTCATACACGGTCGCCCGCAATAGATTTTGAGTCTATCGTGTCTACCATTCCACCACGC
>CAMJMF010000224.1 GCA_946406925.1 uncultured Spirochaetales bacterium
TTGACAACAGTACAAAGCAGATAAAGAACTTCTCTGTTGAAGCAGAAGCAGACCGCAAGATTTTTGCCGCAATCAACAAATCAAAGGCCGATTTTCTTAATTCGCTTGGCAAGCTGAAGAAAAACTTTATCACTATGGTTGAAAACTTCAAAGTTTATTCAGATGATTTCTTCAGCGCATATCACGCTATTCAAGACTCAATTGAAAATCTTGAAGTGCTCTCAACCAGACTTGAAAGCGAACACAAAGCATTGTCAAACATCCATGAACAGACGATGGAGAAAAAGTCTTCTTTGATGCAGCAGAAAGGCGTTTCAGAGTGGACAATACGCAATGATTTGTTCAACAACTTTATCCATCAGTTTACAGTTGTTTCAGACAAGCTTACCGCCGGTAATATAACCGGAATTGATATTGAAGAAGGAGTAGAAGCCGGAGAGATTACATTCTTTTAAGACAATGAACACTCACTTTGACAGTCATTTTAACAAACAGATAATTACAATTCTTCCGGGGGAATTTTATTCAACAGACAAGCCTGTGCTGATTTCAACAGTACTAGGCTCTTGTATAAGCATAGCACTTTATGATCCGAACCTCCGTCTTGGCGGGTTGAATCATTTTATGCTGCCGACAACTAACAGAGCCCAAGAGATTTCTTTTGAAGAACAGGGACGTTACGGCGATTTTGCCATGGAACTTCTGCTCAACGACATGTTTAAGAAAGGCTCTAAAAAGGAAAATCTTAAGGCAAAGGTTTTTGGCGGCGGCAATGTGCTTGACGACGGCGGCTTCCACAAAAACAGAACAGGCTTAAACAATATTTCTTTTGCGCTTGATTATCTTCAGACTGAAAAGATTCCGATTATCGCAAACGACACAGGCGGAATATTTCCGCGGAAAATCTTTTATGACCCGCAGACTTCAAAAATCTTTTTGAAGCGTATACAGCGTTCAGACCTTGCGCTCAAAGAAATCAGCAGCAGAGAAGCCGCCTACAAAGAAGAAATGCAGAAAGAGCAGACACAAGCCGGCGATATTACGTGGTTCTGATTTTAAGGTTCTATTGCAAAACAGGCTCGGCTTTCAGCTGTTCTGCGAGCTGTTGCACAGTTTCAAGCGAAAGTCCTGTACATCGCGCAACAGTTTCTGCTGGCAAGTTCTCCATCAGCATGTTCCGTGCGTCTTCAAGCTTGGCTTCAGAGCGACCACGTTCTTCGCCGATGGCAATTCCCTGTTCTTTTAGGGAATCGGCGAGAATGCAATAGTCCATATATTCTTTTCTTTCGCGTGCTGTCATTTTTATCCGCTGCTCCTTTTCCTTAAGTTTTGAACAGAGGTCTGTATCGCCCTCATCGGTGAGAAAGAACCTCAGAAGTTGCGACTTCTGCTTTTGTGTTACGTCTTTCCACTTGGAACAATTATAAAACACTTTGTAGCTTTTGTCTGCAAGCTTTACAGCGTTATCCTCGTTGCAGATATTTTCAAACGTATAGATTGGCAGACCTTGCCCGAACAAATCTTCAAGGCAGATGAAAATCACAAAGTTTTCTTTTAAGTCTGAATAGGTGTGACCTTTCAGCAGATAGTCGGCATCCATAATGCTTTGATAATAGCGGCTGCGCTGACGAAGCTCTTTGTAAAACGTGGTCTGAATTTCAATGTCGAAGTCGCGGTGAGTATCGGCGGTATGCACATCAAGGCGTACAGCCTTAGCATCCGGCGCAACTTGAATCGTCTTTTCGCCTTCCGGGTAAGACAGCCGCTCAATCTTGATGTCGAGCAGCGTTTCAAGCACCCGCTTACAAAGTTTCGGGTCTTCCATAACTTTTGCGAACATGAAGTTGTCAGAACAGACAAGCTCGTCAAATGGCTTAAATGTTGTAGTGTTTGTAGCGTTTTGCATATACATTATGCTCCTTAAAATAAAGTCTCACAATGTAATTGATTAAAAATGAGAAATCCTGTACCAAATCATGAAAATTTTTGAAGATTTTACAAAAGCCCAGATAATGAAATGCTGTGCACCCGGCAAAAATATGCTCGTGTACATATGCTATCGGGCGCGCCGTTGTACACTCTCAAGAAGTGAATCTTTGTACACCAGTTAACAGATTTGCCGTAAGGCAAACCTAGGCGTTTTGCAAGATTAATCCCATTGCAAAACGCAAATGTTTTAGCTAAGAACGACGTTCTTGCTTAGCTAGGAATGCCACTCCTAGCCAGCTAGGAACGACGCTCCTATTAGGCTAGGAATGCCTTTCCTAGCTGACTGGGGTAAATATTTAAACTTGAACAAATGTCAGCTACAAATAGCTACAATAATATTCAAAATTCCAACAATTATAAAATATGCCATATCATCTATATTATTTTTTACTTTTATTATTGAAACGATAATTACTGCAACTAAAAATATTATGGTAGTTATAGCTCGTCTTTTGAATTTATTGATTTTCCTATTATAATCACAAATAAGAGAAGTGAAAAATTCAACAATAACAGTAACCAATCCTAATGTGATAATATAAAAATCTCTATTTGCATTAAGCTTATCAAAGATAAAAAATAGAGCTACCATTATGATTGCCCCTGGCAATATTCCACTTCGTGAGTTAATCTTTTTCATGAAATCTCCGATTTAGCTTACTCCATAGATTAAGCTTAAAACGTAGCAACGTTGTGCACCCGTTACCAGATTTGCCATAAGGCAAATCTGGGCGTTTTGCTCGATAAGACTATTTCCAATGATAAAGCTAATGCAAAACGCCTAATGCACACCAGGCACATTTGCGGCAAGCTCGTCTTCCATATATTTTATGATTTTTTCCATATCAAGAATAAGCACAAAACGGTCGCCGACCGAGCCTACCCTCTTTATAAAGTCGTTGTGAATCATGTCCAGCGCCTGTGTGCCGTCTACGGCAGAAGAAACCGTCTTAAGATGATTTACGTTCTCTACAGCATCTGCAATAAAACCAAAAACCATTTCAGCTTCATCAGGAAGGTGAACTTCTGACACAATTATGGAACTGGCTTCTTCTTTTGCAGTCTGTGGTATATTAAAAAGAATTCTAAGGTCAATAACAGGAATAACTGTTCCGCGGATATTCAAAACACCTTTGAGATAAGGGGCAGTCCGAGGAACACGCGTTACAGTCTCGTAAGTCAGCACTTCACGCACAGAACATACATCAACCGCATATGCAACATCGCCAAGTACAAAAGTCAAAAAAGCATCGTTTGTTTCATCAGACATAGAAATCTCCATATTTTGCATTACTGCCCTTTTATGATAACCCAAGAATTGAGATAAAGCAAATATCTTTTCGTATCAGTTTAATCTACGGATAAAGTTCAATCGGCGAAATTCTTTTCGCAGTAGCCCAATCTACGAATGGAGACTGTTCGGTGAAAAGTGCCGGAGTTTTTGTTTCACAAAAACTGCGTCGCAAAACCGGCAGTCTGTGTACACCTACGCCTCTCACTCATGTACAACTGCCTACAAAAGGAGCGGGCGTTGTGCACCCGTTACAAGTTTGCGCAAAGCGCAAACTTGGCCGTTTCGCTAGATTAAGCCAAACAATAGATAAAGCCAAAGGCGAAACGCCGCTTCCGAGTAGAGGGGTGTCTTTCCCTTAACTAAAAAACTTGCAAAAACCATTATTTAGCATATAAACTATATGAGTTGAGTTTTGTTTTTTTGCTGCTCAATTAGCGGAGGATGCAATGAGTGATTCTGAAAACAGCGGAAAACTTTCACTGAAAGGCGACCTTTCTGTAAGCGACGCTGAAAACATAAAAAATGCCATGCTAAAGCTGCTGAAAGAATTCCCTACGATATGCGTAAATTTTTCTTCTCTTGAAGATTTAGATTCTTCAATAATACAGCTGCTTTATGCTCTTTGCGCGCAGGCAAAAAAAGAAAGCAAGGAAATTGTTTTTGAAGGAACTTTCACCCAACCGGTAAAAAAACGGCTTTTTGCTGCCGGCTTAATATC
>CAMJMF010000225.1 GCA_946406925.1 uncultured Spirochaetales bacterium
AGATTCTTACAGATTTTGCGTCATGCGCAATCCAGAATGTTTTCTCTTATCAGGAAATTGCCGAACATTCAGAGCTTACAAAGGAATCTGAAATTGCATGCCAGCTTCAGAAGAATATGCACGCCAAGACTTCGTTCACAATTCCGGGCGCGTCTTTCGGCTGCTTCTTTACAGGCACAGAAGGTGTCTGCGGTGACTATTTCGACGTTATTCCATGCCGCAAAGACCGCATTGCTTTTGTTCTTGCAGACGTTGCCGGCAAAGGTATGAACTCGCTTATTGTTATGGTCATGATCCGCGCGATTATGCAGCTTGTTGTTAACACACAGAAAACAGCTGCAACAATCCTTACATGGACAAACCGCGGCATCACCGGCAAAATCAACATAGACCATTTTGCAAGTCTTGTGCTTGCAAACTATGACTCAGAAAACAAAAAAGTGCAGATTGCAACGGCAGGTAATGCACCAGGCTTGATCTATCACGAATCAACAAAAGAGATTGAAGCACTGCAGATTACAAGTGACCCTATTGGTGTTGATAAGGCAACAGTTTATACAGACATAGAATTCCCGGTTGAGCCTGGAGATATTATTGTTCTTTATACGGACGGTCTTGTAGAAGCTGTTGACGCTAACAGCAGACAATATGGTGTTGATAATATCAAGCGCCTTATTAAAGACAATGCAAACTTGAAGGCAGCTGATATATCTACAAAAATTAAAAAGAGCTTGAAGGAATTCTGCGGTTCGGCTAAACAGCATGATGATCAGACTTTGTTAGTCATTAAAATACAGTAATTTATCAGCTGATAATTGTGTACTTTTTTGCTTTACATCTAACAAATTGTGATTTATCATATATATTAGAATAACTATGGATTTAATTAGGAGCAAATAAATGGAACTGAAAATCAGGAAAAACGGCGAAGTTTACATCATCGATGTAAATGGCGAAATGGATTTGTACAATTCGTATAAACTGAAAGAACTGGTTATGAAGATGCTTGAGAAAAACGTACAGTTTTTCATAATCAATCTTGAACAGGTTGATTATATCGACTCGTCTGGAATCGGTGCATTGATTTATATCTGTTCTACAGTTAAAAAAATGAATTTAAAACTCTCAATTGCAAATATTCATGGTTCTGTTAAGAAGGTTATCGAATTAACAAAACTTATGGGATATTTTCCAATTGCAAACAGTGTTGAAGAAGCATTGTTGCAAGTAAACGAAGACTAATAATAACTATATAAGATAAAAGAGGAAAACATGACAAATAAAGAACTTATATCCGATGGAAGTAATCCCCTCTTTGACAAATCTAATATGTTATATAAAGAATTTCCGTCTGACTTTAGACAGATTCGTTATTTCACATTATTGATTGTTCAGTCTGCACCTCTGGAGATTAAAGAGATTAATCTTCTTGAGCAGCAGATTAGTGAAGTAATCAAGAATGGTGTAAAGCACGGAAATAACTGTGACATAAATAAAAAAGTTAAAGTATGGTACTCTTTTAGCCCTACACACGCTCACTTAATTGTTGAAGACGAAGGTGAAGGTTTTAAAGATCTTGAACGTTGGAATGAATTTAACCGCAAGAGACTTGAATGTCTGCACACACAGAATTTTGAAGAATTGTCTTCATATGTTTCATTTAAAACAAAAAAGAGTGATGATCATGATGGCGGCAATGCATTGTTTGCAGCTCTTGAATACTGGAACGGCGGTTTTATCTATAACGACAAGAGAAACGGCGTAGCAATGCTGAAAAAGTTCCAACAGAAACGTCATGGCGTAGCTATTGACGGTGAATAAGCATTAGGCTTCTATTAATTCCAAAAAGGGCTGCCCGACATAAAAAAATCAGGCAACCCTTTTTTATTATGCAATTCTAATTGTTAATTCTTTTTATTTGAACAAAACCTGTTCGGCAACAGAACCTTTGGCAATCAATTCTTTTGCCTTTTCCATTATGCTTTCTTTGGAAAGAATTTTGTTATTGCATGCGAAGGCGTATGTTTTCAACAGCTCAAGCGCATATTCTGATTTTTCCAAAATCTCAATAGCTTTATTGCATTCGGCTTTAGCTTCTTCTGTTCTGCCTTCTGCCAAAGCAATTGCGCTTAATGCGCGGTTGTACAAAGCTTTTACAAGCAGAGAACTGTCAGCTTCTTTTTTGAGAATCTTTGCACCTTTGCTTACAAGCTTGTTTATCTTGCCTGCTTCAGCTTTATCAACATTTCCATGTTTCAGAACGTCAAGCAATGTAACAATGCACTCTTCTACTGGCGCAACAAAAAGATTCATCTTCATCTGGGCTTTGCCATATTCATCAAAGATTTTCTTTGCATAAATCAGAGCATCGTCATAATTTCCAGACATTCTGGCAATATAAGCCAGGCTTGAATATGAGATTGCCAGATAAGCATGATCCTGAACACATTCACTGAAGAGGATTCCATCAGCAATTTGTGTACATGCTATTTCTGCAGATATTTTACCATGCAGATACTTCATAAACGGAATCAAGCCCAATGCCCAGCCGATAGTCATTGCTGAATGATAACGCTGCGACAAAGTCTTTAAAGACTTTGTAATTTCGTAAGACTGATCCAGTTCACAGGTCATGAATGTTACAAGACCTAATATTGCGGTAACATTCATCAGCTCCCAAGGCTCGCGGCTTGATTCATAATACGACTTTGAATGAAGTGCCAAAGTATACGCCTGCTGCAATTTGTCTGTATTAAGGCAATGCAAAGCTAGGCAGAAATTAGAGAAAGCGCTGCTTCTGACAGACAATTGCCTGTTAGACAAATCAGTTGATTCGTATATCTTTTTTGTTTCGTCTTTCTTGTCTTTAATTGAGCAAATTGCGGCAAAATTGGCGATTGCTGTAACAGATGGATCACAATCTGCAAGCTGCAATGCCTGAACATAGTCGGTTATGCCAGCCCAATAAAGCTTTTCGCTTGCGGTCAAGAAATACGCCTTTGCCAACGTAGCCAGAATCTTGACTCTTGCTTCTTTTATCTGAAATTCTTTTGAGCCTGGCTTTATAGAGCACCTCTTGCAGCACATCAGCTTAATCTTTGAAATTGCATTCGACAACATGATTTCAAAAGGCTTTTCAGGTACATTGCAGCCTAAATAGGCAAGCGCGTTTTCAAAATCTTCGATAGCAACAGAGAACTTGCCCTGCTCCATACAGCATTTGCCAAGGCCATGCCATGCTTTTGCCAGCAGAAGCGGCGACTGCTCCATCTTTATAATCATGTTGAAAGTCTTTATAGCCAGTTCATAATCACCATTTTTGCGGTAAGCATTTGCCAGCCTCAAATAAATGTTATTGATGTTGACGTTAGAATCTTTGATTTCACCGGTCTTATACGCATCAATACAGACATTGTAATGGGCTATTGAATCGGTAATTGCAAAACGCAGATAGGCCTTATCAGCCGCTTCTAAAGCATAAACGAACACTTTCGAATAATCTTTTGCTTCCTGCGAATGATATACAAGCCTTTCTACAACAGCCGAAATATTATGTTCATAATGCTTTTCAAGATAATCCAATACAGCAGAGTTCAATTCTTTTTTGGTTGCTTCAAGAATTGTATCATAAACAGTGTTTCTTACTGTGCTGTTCTTGAATGTGCAAATCGGGTTATCTTCAGTTCCGCGGATGATAATCTTGTTCGTTTCAAAATCAGCGAGAGCCTTATCCAAAGTTGCATCATCAATTCCGTCCGGTATAATCTCGCGCAGAATAGACGGAAGGAAACCTGTGCCAAGCACTGAAGCGGTTTTACAGATAACCTGCTCTTCAAATGAAAGTGCATTAAGACGCGAAAGAATAATCGTCTGAATTGAAGAAGGGATCTCTATTGTTTCAACTGATTTTGCAAGCTTATTCTTGCCGTTTTCAGAAGCAATAAGAGTGTGGTTTTCTTTCAAATTTCTAACGACATGTTCTATGAAACATGGATT
>CAMJMF010000226.1 GCA_946406925.1 uncultured Spirochaetales bacterium
CAACATCGCATTTTCAAAGTTACCTCTAAAAACTGAAGTTTTTAGAGGTTCCCTTTTGAATTATTTTCTGTTTTTGAGGTTTGGTATGTTTAAAGGATTGACCGATAGAGCAAAGAAAATTCTTACTGTGCTTGCACAGGAAGAAGGACGTAAAAACGGCAGTGAACAGCTTCTTCCTGAACATGTGCTTCTTGCAATGCTCAAGAGCGGCGAGGGTCGTGCTGTTCTTATATTGAAATCTTTGAAAATAAACAGCCTTTCGTTCCAGCTTGCACTGGAGCAGTCTTTGCCTATGAAGTCTTCAGCTATGTCTTTCGGCGAACTGCCGCCTTCAAGACGGCTTAGAACACTGCTTGACGCCGCCCAGATTGAAGCCAGAAGCCTCCGTCAGGAATATGTCGGCACAGAACATCTGCTTTTGGCAGCCATAAAAGAAGAAAAAAGTCCCTGCGCTGAATTTTTTGAAAAACAGAATTTGTCTATAGATGATGCAAGAAAAGCCGCTGACATTTTAAGCCGTGCTTCTTCAGAAGAAAACCAGACTATAGCAGACCGTGAACCTGATTATACAGCTCAGCCTAAATATCCGGTGTTTCCGCAGATGCAGGCAGCCGGTGCTTCAGCAGGCATGAACGCCCAGCAGCCCGGAAGAGCACAGACAAACAGCATTTTAAAAAACTATTCGCGTGATTTAACCGCGCTTGCACGTGCCCAGAAATTAGACCCTGTTATTGGCAGAGATGCAGAAATTGCACGTGTTATTCAGATTCTTTCAAGACGCTCAAAGAACAATCCTGTTTTGGTTGGCGAGCCTGGTGTAGGAAAAACTGCAATTGTTGAAGGGCTTGCACAGCGCATTGTTGCAGAAAGAGTTCCGAGAAACCTCTGCAAAAAAAGAGTGCTTACACTTGATCTTGCTTCTGTTGTTGCCGGCACAAAATACCGTGGTGAATTCGAAGAGCGTTTTAAGCGCATCATGAAAGAAGCAACTGAAAACAAGAACATAATTCTTTTTATTGATGAGCTTCATACATTGATTGGCACAGGCGGCGCAGAAGGCGCAATGGATGCGTCTAATCTTTTAAAGCCAGCTTTATCAAGGGGCGAGATTCAGTGTATTGGTGCTACAACTTCAAAGGAATTCCGCCAGTATTTTGAAAAAGACGCCGCACTTGCCCGCCGTTTTCAGCAGGTAAGGGTAGAAGAACCTTCTGATGCAGATGTACGTCTGATTCTTGAAGGTCTTAAAAAGAAATACGAAGAATTTCACGGCGTTATCTATGATGATGATGTTATTGAAATAATTTTAAGATACAGCCGCCGTTTTATTACAGACCGCTATTTTCCGGACAAGGCTATAGACGTTCTTGATGAAGCCGGCTCAATGAAAAAAATTGCCGCTGACATAAGACCGCCTGAACTTGCTGATATTGAATCAAATATTGAGCAGCTCAACAAAGAAAAGCTTCAGCTTGTAAACAGCCAGAATTATGAACGCGCTGCTGAAGTCCGCGATCAGGTGCGTGAACTCAGACAGAAACTTGACATTGTGCGCAATTACTGGCAGACAGCAGATGCAAACGGCTCTAATGTTGTTACATCAAATGACATAAAGAAAGTTCTTGCTGTAATGACCGGCATTCCTCAGGAAAATATTGATACATCTGAATCAGCAAAACTTATAAACATGGAAGCAGAGCTGCATAAGACGGTTGTCGGTCAGAATGAAGCAGTTTCGCTTATAAGTTCGGCTATCAGACGCTCTCGTTCGGGAATTTCTTCTGTGCGCCGTCCTTTGGGTTCGTTTATTTTCTTAGGCCCTACAGGCGTAGGCAAGACTTTGCTTGCAAAAACGCTTGCCGTATTTTTGTTCGGTTCAGAAGATGCCTTAATCAGAATTGACATGAGCGATTACATGGAGAAGCACAACGCCAGCCGTCTTGTAGGCGCACCTCCTGGATATGTGGGCTATGAAGAAGGCGGTGTTCTTACTGAAAAAGTGCGGAAAAATCCGTATTCTGTAGTGCTTCTTGATGAAATTGAAAAAGCTCACCCTGATGTCTTCAATCTGCTTTTGCAGGTGCTTGAAGAGGGCGAGCTTAAAGACAGCCTTGGTCATTCGGTTAACTTCAGAAACACTGTGATTATTATGACAAGCAACGCCGGTGCAAGAGAGATAACTACAGAAAGCAGAGTCGGTTTCTCTAATCTTGAAGCCGGGCTTCTTGACTATGAAGATATTAAGACAAATGCATTGTCTGAATTGAAAAAGCTTTTAAGACCTGAATTGCTGAACAGAATTGATGATACTGTTGTGTTTACAGCTCTTTCTAGAGAAGAAGTTGCCTCAATTCTTCATATTCAGTTGAAGGAACTTGAAGCCCGCCTTGCAGAGCAGGAGCTTGGTCTGATTGTAAAGCCTGCTGCCTGCGATTTTCTTGTGGAGAACGGCTATGACCCGCAGTATGGTGCACGTCCTATGCGGCGCCTGATTCAGCGTCATATAGAAGATCCGCTTTCTATAAAGCTTTTGTCTGGCGAAGCTGTGGGCAAGTCCGCAGTTATTGTCGATTATAAAGATGACGAATTTGTTGTTTCCTTCAAGAAAAGCACAAAACGGAAGGCTGCCGACCGCTCTATAGAAATCGAAAGCGTATTGGTTTGAAATGCAATATTATTGCGGAATTAACTTGACTTAGTAATATAGTTGCCTTATTCTAAAAGTAAATAATTTGTAAAAATGTGTATTGTAATATTTTAAAAGGAGATTTTTTTTATGAGTGAAAAAAATCAAGTTGTTACAATTCCTCCATTTCCAAAACGCTGTACTCTTTGGAGTATAACGTGCTTTGTCGGTTATCAGATTTTCTTTTGGGTAATTTTGGCTTTCTGCGAGATTTATCCGGTTGACCAGCTTTTAAAGCTTATGACATCTGTTCCTTACATTGTGTTTTTAGTAATTGTAACGGCTATAGGTGTTTCCCTTTCAAGTTTTTACAGGCGTTCATTTGATTTTTTTGACGGTTCAGAGTCTAACCTTGACAGACTTGCCAACAGGTCAAATCTGATTACTGTTGTTCAGTTTAGTATAACCATTACAGCGGCGCTTTTTCTGCCGCTTGCTTTTAAGCTTGCATGCAAAGTTACCGGCATTAATTGTCTTATGCATGATGCATGGTTCGGCACATTAGGTTCACTGTTCTTTGTTTCTACATATTTTTATGTACGCTGGCTTCAGTGTTTTGAACAGTGGCTTGACTGGCTGCCTTTGCGCAAAAAGAACATTTCAATGGGTCTGGTAAGACGGCATGTTCTTGTAGTTATGACTGCAACCATTGCAACTGTTCTTTGCGTGCTGCTTTCTTGCAGAAAAATGGAAATAGGCAGCTATGAGAATCTAATTCAACATTATCTGACTAAAATTCTGCCTGTAGGCATTTTCTCAATTGTTTTTTCAATCGGCATTATGATAGCCGTAACTCATCATGAATCAAAACGTCTGCGCCATGTTGCAAAAATGATGGAAAAAATGGCTGACAACGATTTTGCATTGCATAGAGAGCCTGTTCACAGCCGTGATGACTTTGGTCTTCTTGCTACATCTATTAACACTCTTATTGTTTCAACAAGAAATTTGCTTTCTACAATAAAAGAAACGGCTATAGATTCTGGCAGACGCGCAGAAGTTATGCAGGAAGGTGCAGAATCTACTGCCGCCGCAATTACACAGATTGCAAGTACTATTACACAGATAAGAGAATCAGTAGTAAATCAGTCAAGCGGTGTTGAAGAAGCCGGCGCAAGCATACGTCAGATTGAGCAGTCAGTCCGCAAGCTTGACGACGACGTAAACGAGCAGGTTTCAAGCATAGCAGAATCTACAGCCGCTGTTGATGAGATGGTTGCAAACATCCGTTCTGTAAACGAAGTTCTCGAGAAGAACTCGCTTGCTGTAGGCCAACTCCGTAACGCAGCAGAAG
>CAMJMF010000227.1 GCA_946406925.1 uncultured Spirochaetales bacterium
ATTTTTTAAATATTTATAATTAGGCAAAAGCCGGTTTATATTTCCCGGCCCTGAACCTCATCTGAGTTACGTTTTTTATTATTCTGTCAGAAATCCTCTCGTTATCGGTTGATTGTCAAGAATTTCACCGTCTGAGCGAAGATATTCTATAAAGCCACTTCCATCATTCATAAGATATTCAATTCTGAATACATCTCCTGTATTTACCTGAAACGGATAATTGCTATACGGAAGATAATCAAAGGTTTCGTACATACAAACATCTTGATATGCATTCTTTAGACGCCAGTATTTACGGCATGCATAATCCCTAAAGCCTCTTAAATTCTGCATACCGCAATATTCTGCTTCATAAGTCTTTTCAAGTAATGTAAAACTTTTTGTATCCTCAGCTGATAATTCAAATGCGAGAGGCTTTGTATCAGCGGTTTCAAGAATCTTAATATAGCCTTCTTCAAGTTCAGGTAAAAAAGCATAAATATCTTTGTAGCTTCCAAGCCTGTAACGGTTCATAAGTTCAGTTACTTCTTTGATTTCATCAAAACGTTTGCGCTTGTCATTTCCAACGCTCATGGCTACATAAATATCATTACAAAAACCCTTTAGGATATTATTTGTGTTTGCACGGTTGAAAAGCTCATAAAGATAGATTTCAACCTGCCCATAAGCCTGAGATTCCATTGCTTTTTTCTTATCGCCTTTGAAATCTCTTTTTACCAGCTTCATAAGTTTTTTATTCTTTATTATTTCATCTACAGCCTTGTTTGAGAACGGATGAGATAATTCATGAATAAAGGTATTTGCATCAAAATATCCGGCTCCATACTGCGGTTCAAAGTAAGTATTTGTTCCGTCATTAAAGCTTGTTCCAAAATTATTGTGACCAGTTATATAAGAAACTGAAATAAAAATGGCATTTATTTCTGTCCTGTAGTATTTTTCCAGTTCCTTTACGCCTGTAATCATTGTGTCTTTGTTTGCATAAAGCACCTGAGCAGCCTGCTCATAAACTGAAATCTGTGATTCATAAAAGCTTGCAAAATCTGTAGCATCATAAAAATCTGCAATAATCTGCTGAAGCTTTTTCGGATCGCCACAACGTTTCTGTAAATTCTTCTTAACCACCTCAACGGGTGCTCTGAAGGAATGGCAGTCTGAAGAAAGATATGTGGCAATATCTGCAACAGCGTCATAAGAAAAGCCCTTGAAGCTACGCAGGCTGTTATAATAAGAAATTGCCTTCTCTACCCTTTTATCTTTCATGTATTTTGAAAAATATTCATCGTATGCCTGATAGTTCAGCTGAAAATCATCAAGATTGAATTCCTGAAAGCCTGCAAGATGTGCAATTGTAGCGCTGCATTCATAGGCACGCCGAGTGCCGATTGTGATTTTGTCGTTTATCTGAATACTGTATTCATTGTTCTGATTTGCAATAAGCGGAACAACAGCAAAAACTCCAAGTATTACTATTGATAAGATTCGTTTTTTCATTTTTTTCTCCTAATTTGCCACTATAAATTGTCATAATGAGTCCACATACAGATAATTTTTTACAATTTCTTCATTTGTTGAACACTTCTTTGGAGGATGCGTTATGGCTTTTAGCTCAATTATTACAGTCAATCCACATCCAGCCGGATTGTTCTGACTGGTTCTTTACTGCTACCCAGAAGCCTGATTTTGAATCTTCAAAATAGAGGTGCTCTATGTCTGTAAAAAAGATTTTTTCATCCGGCAAGAGGCTTGCAATTATTTCTGAATCAAAGCTGTATTCTTTGTAAAGCGGTGTCTTTTGAGACACGTGAAATCTTTCTTCTTTTCCAGAACTAAAGTGTATATAGTTTGATACATATTCTTTTCTTATGCTTTCTATATATTTTGAGTTGTTTCCCTGCCATGCCGGGTTTTTATAATCAGTCATGTCATAGCGTACGATTGTGTCGCTGTAAAACGTATCGGAAGAGCTTTCAGTTGAAACATAAAGATATTTCTTATTGTTCTCTATTCTTGGAAAAAGATAGCTTGATGCTGCCCAGTTCGGGCCGTCATGCGCATCGACAAGCAATGTTAATGTCTTAAAAATGTTTGTTCCGTTTTCCAAGAAATAATAGGTTTCGTTAGTTTCACCGGCAGTTCTATTAGTAACTTTATAAAAATTGCAACACAGGCACTTTGCCTTTGAATCAGAAAAAGCTTCACATTCAAGTAGCGGCGTAACATAAGCTCCATAAACCCAGCCGGTAACAGACTTATTATTATGAGCCGGAATGACCTTTACTTTTATCCAGTTGTCATCGTATTCAACACTTTCAAATGAAGGTAACATATCGGTAATAGTCTGCGCTTCACCTTCCTGCAAAAACTCAATTGCAGTTAATTTATCAAGAACAGTAATGACCTTTGAATCAAGATTTGGATTTTCTCTAAGTTTCAGGCGGTCTGTTGTGCAAAAATATTTATTGTTTTCATATTTTTCATTTGCAAAAACATTAATGAGCATAAAGCACATAAATAAAACTAAAATTAACTTCTTCATTTGTTCTCCTAAATATTAACAGTATAGACTATTGAATCAATTTTTCCATTTTTTAAGTAAAATACTAATTCTAGTATAGTTCCTTGAGATGGTGATTTATATTTTATATATTTATCACTCGAACTTTCCGGTCTACCCAAAATTTTTATTAATTCATTCTTACTCATGCCAATTTTGATTCCATAATAAAGAATAAAATTTGGATTGGTAATCTCAACTTTTCCTATGTGTACCGGATATTGATATTCAGTTAGTCTAATACCATTGTTTTCATAAATAAATTCACTTTCTGAAATTTCTTTCGTTTTATATTGTTTATCATAAATCTTGCTGATTTCACTGTTTTTATTGAAATAGATTTCATCAAATTTAGCAGCTAAATAAGTACCTCTTAAAGGTTCATTTTCATTTATTACTATAGTTTTAAAAGAAATATCATTTTCTATTACAGGATAACTTAACAGATATTTTACATGTACTTTTTCATTAGATAAATTACTGACTTCTACTGGTACATATCCATCATAATTATATTCAAAATAAAATGGTTCTTCGTATAACCATGAAGCATTTACCCACTTATTTTCTCCAATATTTGCCCAATAATCCCATGTACCATTTATTACTTTTCCAGAGCCGGAATAATCGTAAATTGTAATTATATCTTTTGTATTTAATTTACCTGCAACTTCTGAATTTAATGAAGGAGCATTTCTTATTCTTACATTGTCTCCGATTATAATTCCTTTAACTTGAGAAAAGGCTGTAAAGCTTAGGAAGGTGAATACAATTGTGAATATAACCCTTTTCTTCATTTTTTACTCCGATATGACAAAATACAGCAAAAAATCAATAAAAGAAAGAGCACGCTGCTTGCGCAACGTGCTCTAAGGCAATAATAAAACGTTTTTAAATTATCTTTCGAACCGCTTTTTAATCTGCAAGCAGAGCTGCGATAGATGCAACGGTGGCAACACCTGCGGCAACAACAGCAACAGTCGCCGCTTTCTTTGCAACATCACTGCCAGACTCAACTACGATTACCTCCTGTTTTAGCGGCTCATGGCATCTTGGGGGTTCACAATGCTTGGGGGCAACCCTTACAACGTTGGGCTCGTGTCGTTTCGGGGCTTTTTTGTGATTATCTATGGAATGATGTTTGACATCAGGATGTCCATGCATTACAGGCGGATGATGTTTATAAGGTGCTTTTGCTGCCGGTTTTTTGGCAGGAACACTTGTGGTTGTAGTCGTTGTTGTTGTAGTTGTTACTACTGTAGTCGTTTTACTAGTTGCCGGCGGTTGATTAGGTTTTGCGCTGACACTGAATGTAGCTGCCACAAACATTAATCCCGCAATTACTGCTGTTTTTGTAATAAATGTCTTTT
>CAMJMF010000228.1 GCA_946406925.1 uncultured Spirochaetales bacterium
GTCAATCTTACCCTGCGAAAAATGCAACTTACCGAAAACCCGGTTGTTTTCTCAATTTTTTGCCTATATGATACAGACATAAATTGCTTGCAACAAAAGGTGGTGTTTGTAATGTTTCGGATTAAGGGAGAAAAAAAGACTATGGAAACCGCATTGAAAATTATTGACCTCGTTTTGAAGGTTTTGGTTATC
Organism: uncultured Spirochaetales bacterium; assembly: GCA_946406925.1. Lineage (GTDB taxonomy): Bacteria > Spirochaetota > Spirochaetia > Treponematales > Treponemataceae > UBA1240. The sequence continues at coordinate 193 of CAMJMF010000228.1, forward strand.
ACAACTATTGTGGATATTTTTTTGATGGGGCTGCTGCGTCCAAAGTTTTCGTGGAAAGCAGATTATTCAAAATTTTTTGTAGGCCCGCGCCCTGAAACTATAAAGACAGAAGCCGGCTCTTATTTTGAATTTCAGAATGGCGGCGGCTGTGCAGGCTTTTCTTCTGCATTTGTGCTGCGCCACATGGGCGAAGCTGCAAATGGTGTTGATACCTTCAAAGAAGTGCCGTATCAGATGAAAGGCGGCGCGGGTGTTCCAAAAGGAATAAGCGGCTTTTTCAAAAAACGCGGAATCAAAATGACAGCCTGCACCGGTAACTTTGCAGCGCTTAAAAATGAAATTGCAAAAGGAAATCCGGTGATTGTCGTAATCCGCTCTTTTGTAGGAAAAAGTGATCTTCACTTTGCCTGCATTACAGGTTATGATGAGGAAAACATTTATTTTGCAGATTCAATCAAAGACTGGGTAAATGTTGAAGATAACGGCGTGTATTACAACCGCGTTGTTCCGGTTTCAGAGTTCAAAAAGCTGTGGAACACTTCAATGCTTAAAATGCCGCTTTACCGTAACATCTTTTTTGTTATGAATTAATCTGTATAAGGAATTATGGGCGGAGTGAAGGTGAAAGCTCCGCCGGCAAAACTATGAAAACAGATGAAATTGGCGAAATCCGTGTAGGTTACCCTGACTGTTGTTTTTCAGTTGGAAACAACTGGTTTCGTTGCAGAGCCGCCGCAATTATAATAGAAGATAATTCATTTCTTGTAATAAAGACAAAATCTTCGCCGCACTTTTATACAGTGGGCGGCGGCGTTCACATGAACGAAAAAACCGAAGAATGCATTGTCCGTGAGGTTCGTGAAGAAACTGGTGCCGACTATGAAATTGACCGACTTGCCGTTATTTGCGAAAACTTTTTTGAAGGGCAGGAAATCGGGCTGAAAGACAAAAAATGCCACGTAATTGAGTTCTATTATCTGATGAAAAGCCGCGGCTCAAAAGATTTGCACTGCCAGAGCTGCGGTTTTAACCACGAAGAAGAAAAGCTTTACTGGATTCCGCTTGATGAGCTTGCCGAAACGAATGTGAAGCCTGAGTTTTTGCGTACGCGTATGAAAGAAATCCTTGAAAGCAGGGAAATCCTTCATATTATAAATGACGAATGCTAATCACATTTTCTTGTTTTATTGCATAGATGGGATTATAATAATTTCATGCGTATAAAGAAGATTCATTTATTTACAATTATTGGCGGACTTGCGGCTGCAGTGCTGATTTTTTCGTGCTCAACAGTCAACGAAATTTTTGGTTCGCCTGAACTTTCGGTAAAAGGGATTTCCATAAAATCACTTGATTTTGAGGGAATCACATTCAATATGGATTATGCTATCACAAATCCATATCCTCTGGGCTTTTCGCTGAAAAGCATGGCTGCAGACGTTGCGTTTGATAACACTGTGCTTACCAAGCTTAGTGCAGACGAAGGCATTTCTGTAGCTTCTATGAACACAGCGACTAACAGCGTAGCATTCAAGATTCCGTATACCACGATTATCAATCTTGCAAAGAACATTCTGGGTTCCGGCTCTGGTTCTGGTGCTACTGCAAGCGCAAAGTCGCTTACAATGACTTCGCTACCGTTTACAATCACCGGAAAAGCTGAGCTTGACTTGAGCGCAATCTCATTTTTGGAGAATCAGTCACTCACACTTCCGTTCAGCAAGAATTTTGATGTTCCTATTTTTAAGCCGTCAATTTCAATTGCTAACTTGAAGATGCAGCTGCCTACACTTGCAGATCTGCAGAATGCGTTTACTAACGGCGGTATGTCACTTACAAAGGCTGCTTCTTTGGCAAGCTCTATCATGTCGGGTGGTTCTGTTGCAGAATCAATCTTTGACGGAATTAACTTGAACATGAATTTGAACTTTGACATTGATGTTGCAAGCGAAGGTTCTGCACCTTGGCAGTATGTGCTTGAAAAATGTGCACTTCAGACTGGCACAGGCAACCTTATTGATTTGAAACCGGCAGGAAGCACCACAATCAATTCTGGTGGAAGAATCCCGATGACTGCAACGCTGAATACAGTTAGTGCAGGCAAGCTGATTGCACAGATTTTGAACAAATCTAACACTGACCTTGTCTTTGCTTTAGACAGCGACCTTACGTTTACAGATCTGCCTGATTATGCAAAAGCTTTGCCGCTTTCTTACACAAAGACACTTCCGCTTTCAAACGTAAAAGTTTCAAAGTAGTCAGATATTTTTGTATAGCACAGCCGCTCAGTTTTGGGCGGCTTTTTTTTGTGTTGTTGCGGTTAGTGTGTGCCTATGACTTCGCCCATTTTTACAGGCGTTTCTATGCCGAGTGCAGAATTCTGCATAATCTGAGCTTGAATTTGCACAGCACCGCGCTTCAGCAGCAGAATAATTGTTGAGCCGCCGTATTCAAAAAAGCCTTTTTCTTTGCCGCGCTCAGCAGTGCCTTCGCCTTCAAGATTTACGATTCTGCCGACAAGCATTGCGCCTACTTCCATTTGAACAAGCCTGCCGAAAACAGGGCTTTCGATTGTGGTGTACTCGCGGCAGTTCTCGCTGAAAACAGGGCGGACTCTAAGCGCAACAGGGCGCACCGTGTGAAGCACGCCGGGAATAAAGATATTGCGCCCTTTTTTGCCGCTGTCTGCATAGCAGTAACGGTGATAGTTGTCTACACAAAGTCTGAAAACAAGGCAGAGTCCGTCCTCGTATTCCTTGGCGAGCGACTCGTCTTTTAAAAGCGAAGTTACGGTGTATTCAGACTGCTTTACTGGAATTACTGTTTCTTTTTCGATTTTCCACACAGAGAGAAGCCCGTCGCACGGTGCGCACAAATGAGACGGCTCAAAATCGAATGTGCGCCGTCCTTCTTTGATTCTGCGTCTGAAAAACTCGTTGAAGCTTTTTATTCCGTCTGTCTGGTAATCATCAGTGTTTATGTTGTTCTTGCGGACAAAGCCTTTAATCAAAAATGCAGAACACCGCGAGTCAAGAAATTTGCCGCAAATTTTCGAGACGGCGCGGGCAGAAAGCACTTTTAGCAACAGCCGCCCGAGAAGCGTATTATATAGAAAAGAAAGTGCGTCCATAGCGGTTTACAGCGTGTTACTGTTTTTTCATAACAGTAAAGACAAACATAAGCGCGCCGGCTTCAAGCAGCCCGATTGCTATCATAATCAGAATGCCTTTCATGTCAGGCTTTTTAATCTGAATTTTTGAGACAAACAAAAAGCCCAGAATTCCTAGAAAGATGAAATACCAGATTGTGAGGTCGGCACTGAAGAAAATATGAAGCAGAAGAATGGTCGGGAACACAAGAGCCGAGCTTGTTACAGGCAGACCAATGTATGTTTTGTTTGCGCCTTCTTCTGTTTTCTGGCGTTCTTCCTCAATAACGTTAAAATATGCAAGACGGATCATGGCGGCAAGGGCGTACAGAACAGCAATAGCTGTAAGCACAACCTTTATAATTGCAGATTTGTCCGCAAGATGCAGAAACTTGAAATTTGGGAAAATCGAAAATTCAATGCTGCTTCTAAGCATTGCAATGCCGATACATGCAGGCAGAATACCGAATGCCGCCAGATCAGACAGCGAATCAATCTGAATGCCGAATTTTTTCATCATGTCAGTGCGGTCTTTCTTTGTGCGGGCAACTTTTCCGTCAAAAGC
>CAMJMF010000229.1 GCA_946406925.1 uncultured Spirochaetales bacterium
ATTTTCTATAACCGCCCTGAAAAGCAGGACTACCAGTTTACCTGGAAAGACTTTATGGAAAAACTCAACGGCGAGCTGATTGGTAACCTTGGTAACCTTGTAAACCGCACTCTGCTGTTTGTTACAAAATATTATGACGGAAAGATTCCGGATAGCCCTGTTGATGAAGAGCTCTGGAAGCAGGTTCGCGAGCTCGAGGCTAAGGCAACTGAAAGTCTTGAGTGGGCTGATTTGAAAGATGCTTTCCACACTATGTTTGAGATTTCTGATATCTGTAATAAGAAGTTCCAGGCAACTGAGCCTTGGAAGGCTCGTACAGAAAATCCTGCTGTGGCTGAAAGCCTTATCCACAACCTATGCTATGTTATTAAGGATTTGATGATTATGATGAATCCTTATATGCCTCAGTACACTCAGAAGATTATGAGCTACTTCGGCAAGTCTATTCAGGAAAGCAAGGTTGGAATGGAAACAAAGCCTGGTTATACTTGGGCTGATTTGGGCAAAACTGAAGGTTTGTCGACTGTCGGCGCTACTGAAGTTTACTTCAAGCCAATGGATCAGAAGACTATGCTTGCATTCCGCGAGAAGTTTGGTGGTAAGCAGAATGGTGGTGCTGCAAAGGGCGAGGGCAAGAAAGAAAAGAAAGCTGATAAGAAGAAGGCTGAGCCGGTTGTACTTCCTGTTGACCAGCAGGCTGATTTCTTCAACAAAAATATCGAATTGACTGTTGCAAAGATTGTTGATGTAAAGCCTAATCCTGAAGGAGAAAAACTTTATATTGAAACTCTTGATGATGGAAGCGGAACTCCTCGTACTATTCAGTCGGGCCTTCGCATGTATCTTAAAGAGAGCGACCTTCTTGGTAAGCATGTAATTATCGCCGCAAACCTTGCTCCTCGTACAATGCGTGGTGTTGAAAGCCGCGGTATGCTTCTTGCCGGTGATTACAAAGATGCTGATGGCAAGGACTGCGTTGAAGTTCTTGATGCAGTCTGGGCAGCTCCTGGAACTAAGGTTGTTCTTGAGGGTGCAGATGTAAATGCCACAAAGAAAGAACAGATTACAGGCGATGAGTTCTTTGCAGTTCAGATTGCAGCTAAGGACGGAATTGTTCAGATTGCCGGAAAGAAACTGCTTGCTGATGGAAAAGAAATTAAGACAGTAAACGCATTAAACTCTGAAATCGGATGATTTGCTGAGGTATTATGCTGTCTATTAACGTAACAACAGAACTCCATAGCGGAGTTCTGTTTGAGAATCCGCATTTTTTGCAAAGTCCTTTTTGGTCTGAATTTAAATCACACCACGGCTGGAAAAACTACCGTTTTTATATTGAGCTTAAAGATTCGGCTTTCTTTGAAGACGGTGTTTATCCGATTGCTGTTCTGGTGCGTTCATTCAAAAAGCTTTTTTCGCTTGCTTATGTGCCGCTTGCACCAGAGCTTATTCTAAAATCAAAAGACACACCGTTTGAACAGCTGAAAGAAGAAGACAAGCTTAAAGAATATTTAGAAATCATGCAAAAAAGTGCACATTTAATAAAAAACTTATTAAATGAAAATATTCTTTTTTTAAGATTTGATCCTCCATTAATGTATGAGAACGATGAAAATCTTGCTGTAAAAGCTTCTGATAAAACTGAATTTGCCAACTTGTGCCGGAAAATGCACTTTAAAAAGGCCGGTTCAGACATTCAGCCGCCGGATACTGTTCTGCTGAATCTTGAACCTGACTCAGAATCGCTGCTTGCAAACATGAAGCCAAAGTGGCGCTACAATATCAGACTTGCTGAAAAGAAAGGCGTAAAAATCGAATGCCACAGCCAGGAAGGCATTGAGGCTTTCTATAAGCTTTACGAAGAAACTTCAAAACGCGACGGAATTGCGCTTCATTTAAAATCGTATTATCAGGATTTGTTTGAAACAGCTGAAAAGATGAAACAGCAGGACAGCTCAAATCCTAAAATTTCTATGTACACAGCATCTTTTGAGGACGAACCGCTTGCCGCAATAATAACGCTTTTTTCGCCAAAAGAGGCAGTGTACCTTTACGGTGCATCATCAAACAGCCACAGAAACTTGATGCCGGCATATCTTCTTCAATGGACAGCAATTCAGGATGCAAAGAAATACGGCTGCAAAACCTATGATTTTTACGGAATACCGCCGACAGACGACGAGCATCACCCGATGTACGGCTTATACCGTTTTAAGACTGGTTTTGGCGGAGCAATTGTGCACCGCGCTGGCAGCGTTGATATAAGCTTTTCTCCGCTTTATACTCTTTATGCTCTGGCTGAAAAGCTTAGACTTATATGGTTTAAAAAAGTCAAAAAACTTTTTGTAAAAAAAGGGAAATAAAAGCCTTATTTAGGAAAAATATGAATCTTGAAGCTTTTGTTCTTGGCTGCGGCGGAATGATGCCGCTGCCTTACAGACATTTAACATCTGTGCTTTTACGGCGCGAAGGTGATTTATTTTTGTTCGACGGCGGAGAAGGTACGCAAGTGTCTCTCCGGCGGCTCAATCTCAAATGGAAAAAGATAAACGCAATATTTGTTTCACATACACACGCTGACCATGTTACAGGAATTCCAGGAATTCTGATGCTGTCAGCTCAAGTAGACAGAGATGAACCGCTTTACATTTACGGACCGCCGAAAATTGCTGAATACATTGAAACAAGCAGAAAAGTCCTCGATATGTACATTAATTATCCCATTATCGTAAAAGAAATTACAGCACCCTGCGTTGTTCACGAAGGTGACGGCTTTTACATCAGAGCTTTTCCGCTTCAGCACACAAAAACGTGCGTGGGCTACACACTCGAAGAGCTTAACCGCCCGGGCGAATTCAACCCGGAAAAGGCGAGGGCGCTCAATGTTCCAGTGGGACCTTTATGGTCAAAACTTCAGTCTGGCGAATCCGTGCTTTCTGCTGACGGCAAAACCGTAACACCAGAACAGGTTATGGGTGCACCGCGTTCAGGCAGAAAGGTAAGCTATGTTACAGACACGCTCTATCTGCCGTCTATCGCAAAAGAAGTGCAGGGCTCAGACCTGCTTTTCTGCGAAGGCATGTTCGACAGCGAACTTGAGCAGACTGCAACAGAGAAAAGACACATGACAGCGGCACAGGCTGCAACAATTGCAAGAGATGCAAAAGTAAAGCAGATGGCAATGATTCATTACAGCCCGCGCTATACAGACAAAGAATTAAAAGTGCTGCTTGATGAAGCCCAAAAGATTTTTCCAGAAACTGTGCTGTCAAAAGACCGCATGGTTTTTGATGTTCCTTACGAAGACTGAATATGATAGAACTGGTGAATTTTTCCAAAAACTATGGCTCTGTTGCCGCAGTATCAGATGTCTCTTTTTCAGCAAAAGATTCAAGAATTACTGGTCTTTTGGGTGCAAACGGAGCCGGAAAAACAACAATTCTAAAAGCAATATGTGCAATTCATTATGCATCAGGCGGTTCAGTGCTTGTAGACGGCGTTTCCTGCGAGGACGAGCCGCTCAAAGTAAAGAGCATAACAGGCTATGTTAGCGAAAACCCGCGCTTTTATGAGAACTTTACTGTTTCAGATTTTCTAAAATTTATTGCGGATACACGCTTTTGCAATGTGGACAAATCTATTAAGGCAAAGACCATAAAAGAAAGAACCAGCTATGTTGTGGAAACATGCGCTCTGAATGACGTGCTTTCTAAAAAAATAGCCGCAATATCAAAAGGCTACAGACAGCGGCTCGCCTTTGCAACCGCTATCATGCATGCCCCCAAAATTCTAGTTTTAGACGAGCCGGTTACAGGTCTTGACCCTGTGCAGATTCAGGAAATGCGCGTTCTTATCAAGAGCATGAGCAAAGACAAGACGATTCTGC
>CAMJMF010000230.1 GCA_946406925.1 uncultured Spirochaetales bacterium
TCAATCATTTTTCAATAATTACAGCGTCATTTCTCTTAGAATCTGCCCGAACAATGCCCGCGCAAAATTAGGCGGCACGGCGTTTCCTATCTGCTTAACAACATCAACTTTCGTTCCTGTAAAAATGTAGTCTTTTGGGAATCCAGTTGCTGCCGCAAGCTCTTTCGGTTGCAGCATCCTAAAGCCTAGTTCAATTCCGTATTTATCAGTTCCAATAAGTGCGTATCTGTCTTTTGTTGTAAGTGTTGGAATTGGTTCTTTGATTGAAACAGCGTGTCCGTTGCCGTAATACTGAATCAACATTGGCGAAACCAGGCAATGTTCCTGCTTTGTACAGATTGTAGAAAGCGGCTCGCTTAATTTTCTGTTCCGTTGCCGTGCGGATGTTTGGCCGATAGCAGAAATAAAAGGTTCTACAAGCCCGTACCTGTTTGAACAGTCCAAAGTAGGCACAGGCTCATTGATTGAATGAACCCTGTTATTGCCTTTGTTGTATCTGCATAAAAAGGGTGTAATGAGCATGTGATGTGCGCCGCTGCAAGAAATTGTTGAAAGCGGTTTTTCTATGCTTTCAGCTTTTGACTGACCGTACAACCTGGCAATAAAAGGAACCGCCGCATCACCCCAGAATTCTTTTATGCCGTATTCAATACGCCGCATTGTCGCCGCTGCCAACGGCTTTTTTCTCTGGCTGATAATTTGACTAGGAATTGACCAGTCTATTATTTCCGCTGCGCTGTGCCAGTCCGGCAAAATCAAATCACCGCCTTTTACATTCGTAGGTTCTGGCCATAAAATCTGCTTGCCGCAATCTTTTCTTACAGCTTGAATAAAAAGCCGTCTTCTTGAAGTAGGCGCGCCATAATCAGCAGCGCATAAAACCTGCCAATCAACAATATAATTCAGCGACCGCAAGCCGGAAATAAAAGCGTTAAAAGTTTTTCCCTTGCATTCTTTTATTATTTTTCCTTCTGGATCTAACGGCCCCCATGTTCTGAATTCCGGCACATTCTCAATAATAATTCTTTTTGGTCTAAGTTCTTCTGCGAATCTAAGCACTTCCCATGCTGGCGACCTCATATCTTCAGAACGCGGTTTGCCACCTCTGGCCGTTGAAAAATGCTGACATCCAGGACTTGCCCACATTAAATCAGTGTTTTTGCTTGCCTTCAGCGTTTGCGGCTGTATGTGTTGCACATTTTCGCAACGGTGTTCCGCAAAAGGATAATTCTTTGAATGGGTTTCAATCGCTCTTTCCCAGTGGTTAATTGCACTCATATTTACATCGAAATTATAATCATGCGCAGCTTCTATAAGTCCTGTAGATTCACCACCGCCACCACAGAACATATCAACGATGTTAAGTTTTGCCATAATTTAATAATTCCTTACACCATGATAATGAACCACGAACTTTTCATTCTCAACACAGAAGGCTTCAACATACAAAAAGCCCTTGATCCAATAATCTTTTGCCATATCAATAGCCGCATTAAAATTATCAAATTCTCTGCCAACCATTAAGCCGTTTCTATCAATGGCGCGTAATGCAATCTTATCAGACTGTTTTGCTATAAAATCTGTGCGTTCTTTCGCCATTGCCATTTCCATTGTGTGAATAGTCGGAATAAATCTGTTTTTCATGTTTCTTTCCTTACCGGGGTTTCCCCCGGCTTTGTTTTTTTTTATGCACTTAAAGCTGCAATGGTTCTTTTGTAATTTGCAATGCTGTCTTCAAGATTTGCGACAGTAGCAGGATAAGGGCATCCGCTTTCAAGCTCTTTCTGCAAACGCTTTTCATCATGTTTAAGCCAGCGTTTTGAATCTGCAAGTCTGCGTTTGTTGTAAGCTGCAAGTGCTTCGTTATAAAATTTGTCGCCTGGTTCAAGAACGCATCTGTCATTTTCAAAGTAATCAGACTGTCCGTCTGAATCGTTCTGAATGTCTCCAAGTTCAGCCGGAAGATCTTCATAATCACGGGCATAAATAGTAATGCACTTGTCGCTGTGTTTGATGTTGTTGCCCATGCTGTAAAAGCAAGGTGTGTAACCGTTGTCGTGCTTAATTCCGTTCTGTAAAATTTTAATCATTTGTTTGCTCCTTGTAAGCGATACTTTCAACCGCTCACAAGTATATAATACGATACCATTAGAAATGTGTCAAGCGTTTTTCAAAAAAAATAATAAAAAAGTTTTCAACTACTCACGTGAGTAGTTGCCGCTTTTCTTTAGAATAACACTGGCTGGCCGCCGTCCATTTCAAAAAGGCTTTGCTGTGCAATCCAGTTTTTAAATCGCTTTTCCTGCAAAAGGAAATATTCAGCGTCCTTTTCGCATCCTACAAAATCATAGCCCATTTCGTGTGCCGCAATTCTGCTTGAACCGCTGCCTAAGTGTGTATCTAAAATCTTGTCGCCAGGCTTTGCGAATCTGTGCAAAATCCATGTATATAACGCAATCGGTTTTTGTGTAGGATGAATTCTTGTTCCATCTTCAGCTCCGTTTGAACCGCATTCAAAATAGGCTGCATTTTCGTTTAAACTCGTCCATGCAAGTTCAACAGGCGCAAGCGAAAAACCTTCTGCCGGAATATTGCTTTTTCTCCATACCAAATAACAACGGCTTGCACCCAGGTTAAAATAATTTCCGCCCCAGATTATTTGTCGTTTGCTTACTCTGAAAAGCTCTTTAAAATATTCGTCATCCGGCGCAATATCCCATTGCGCAACTTTGCTTCCGTATTTTGCAGCCCATGTTCCGCCCGTGCGTCCAACTTTGATTTCTTCAGCGTTGCTAAAGATACCCCCTGTACGGTGTGGCTTCTGCCTTTTGCTTTTTCGGCTCGTATCGGTCAAACCGTCCACCGCAAGCGGCGTGTACCCCCCCCCCATACGGCGGATCAACAATCGCCAAATCAAATTCATTGTCTGGCAAAAGTTTCATTAAGTCCATGCAGTCCATGTTATAAGCAATCTGTCTGCGCATTTTTTTTCTAAAACTCCCAGTCATTTTCTTTTTCTTCTTCAAAGAAAAAAGTTTCAATCACGGCAGAAAATAAAATCAAAAGAAAAATCACACCAAAAACAATTCCCGTTGCAATTATAAAAGTTTTCATTTTTCCCCCGGAACAAGATTCTGTTTTGCGTATCTCCAGAAAACGCCCATGTCCAAAGCCTTTAGCCCGATTTCGTTTCTGCAAATATCATCTGCCAGAATCTCCAAAGCCGCCAAAGCATAAACATAAGTATCAAAGCCGTGGTTTGCAGCTCCAAATTTAGCCCGCCAGATTGTCTTCAGCCATTGGCCCGTATTCTTGTCTATAACCTCAACTTTCTCTTCCGCTTCAAACATCTTAAAATAATCATCCCTAAAGTTTTCCGGGAAGTTCGGGAACCATGCTGGCTGTTTTTCGCCTTCGTTCCATCTCAAAACATTCATGCTGTTTGAAATTCGGTCTTTAAGTTTTCCCGTGTTTACATGGTATGCAAGCGGCAAACCTATTCGGTCAAGCGTTGCCCGGCTGAAAAGCTGGTAAGTTTCACCGCCCTTAATCCAGTCCATACCTTTTGAAGCGTAAACGCCCGCCGTGAATCGTGCCACAAAGGAATAAACCCAATCCGTGTAATGGCCGGAATCAACAAGCGTCATTGCAATACGGTAGTTCAAGCCGTCTTCGTCGGTAAAAATTCCGTTTTCAATAATCTGTTCCAGATCATCCCACGGGCCGCCGAATTGCTCTGTTGCGCCTTCGATAAACTTAAAGTCAATCGTGTATGTAACACCGTTCATTGCAAAACCTTTTATGTCAACATACAAACCGTTTTTCTGAACATCGACCGCACACACAAGAA
>CAMJMF010000231.1 GCA_946406925.1 uncultured Spirochaetales bacterium
TATACTAGACAGATATTCTTTGCAATTACAGGGCTTATTCTGCTTATTGCAATGGTTGTTATTGATTACCGCAAATTCAGACAGTGGTCTCCGTTTATGTATCTGGGTCTGCTTCTGGTTCTTATCTATACATTACTGTTCGGAAAGAATGTAAAAGGCGCAAGAAGCTGGCTTGGTATCGGAGATTTTGGTGTTCAGCCTTCAGAATTCGGTAAGATCATTTTTATTCTGTATCTTGCAAGATATCTTGAGACATCTTCTAAAATGACGGAATTAAAGCGCTTTGTAAAAGGAATGTTCATAATGCTTATTCCGGTCGGCTTAATTCTTCTGCAGCCTGACCTTGGATCTGCAAGTGTTTATATACCAATATTCCTTGTAATGTGCTATATGGCAGGTCTGCCTAAAAGATATATCTTTTATCTGCTGGGTCTTGGCGGTCTGACTGTTGTAATGGCAATTCTTCCTGTATGGGAATTAAAGATTTATCAGCAGCAGATTCCTTTTTTCAAGATTTTCAGAGAATTGCGCCTGAGACTTTTGATTATAGGCTTTATGTCTGTTATAACCTTAATCTCTGTTGCCGGATATGTCATATTCAGAACAAAATATTTTTATTGGCTTGCATATGCTTTCAGCATTATAACTGTTGCGCTCGGTGCTTCAGCCTTGTGTGCAAAAGTTCTTAAAGAATATCAGGTTATGCGTCTTATAGTGTTCCTGAACCCGGAAGTTGACCCGCGCGGTTCCGGCTGGAATATTATTCAGTCTAAAATTGCCATCGGTTCAGGTAACTTGTTAGGTCAGGGCTTCCTTCAGGGAACACAGAGCCATTACCGGTTTCTGCCTGAACAGAGTACCGACTTTATTTTCAGCATTTTGTCTGAAGAGTGGGGCTTTGTAGGCTGTCTATTTGTTTTTGCGCTTTTTGTGCTGATTTTTATCCGTGGCCTTATAATTGTAAGAAATACAACGAATGTTTATGGATATTATGTTTCCATTGGAATTGTATTCATGATCTTCTTTCACTTTATCATTAATGTCGGAATGGTTATGGGGGTAATGCCGATTACAGGTATTCCGCTTATGTTCTTGTCTTACGGCGGTTCGTCTTTGTGGACGGCAATGACCGGAGTAGGTCTTCTGATGGGTGTTAATTTGCGCCGCGAAGACTTTTATGATTCATACAGAGCCGAAGACTGAGCAGACAGCAGCCGTAATTATGGGGCTGTTGACCATTTTTGCAAAAAAAGCTATATTAACATAAACCCCTTGCCCAAACAAAGGGCCAAAAGTCCATAAGGAGTAAACATGAGAAAGTACGAATTAATGACAATCTTCCCTGTAGAGGAAGATCAATGTCAGGCTGGTCTTACAAACGTTCGCGCTGCATTAAATGAATTCGGCGCAGAAATCGAAAAAGAAGATTTCTTCGGAGAAAGAGATCTTACTTACGAAGTTAAAAAGAGAAATCGTGGTAAGTTCTATCTTTTCAACATCAAAGTAAATCCTGCAAAGGTCATTGATATTGACCACAAATTTAAGCTTGATCCAATCTTGATGAAATTTATGTTTGTTCGCATTGACGAATAGTGAATAACTGAAAGATTTTAATTGCGCTGAAGGAGTTTACAGCATGAATGATTTAAATCAAGTAATGATTATTGGAAGACTGACACGCGATGCTGAGATGAAATATACAGCAGGCGGTTTTGCTATTGCAAGTTTTTCAATTGCTGTGAACCGCAAACGCAAAAACGGTGATCAGTGGGTTGATGAAGTAAGTTATTTTGATGTTAACTTGTTCGGCAAATCTGCTGAAAACCTCAATCAATATCTCATTAAGGGAAAGCAGGTCGGAATTCAAGGTGAATTGCGGCAGGATCGTTGGGAACAGGACGGACAGAACAGAAGCAAGGTTATCATTGTTGCTTCAAATGTTCAGTTGTTAGGCGGAAATTCTGGAGGAAGTACCGGAATGACACAGTCATCCGGAGGGGGTTACAGCCAGAATCGCAGTCAGCAGTCTTATCAACAGCGGCCATCAAATGCTAATGCACAGCAGCAGTACAATGAGTATGATGCTGGTCAGTCTTATGGTGGTGATTCAGATTTTCCTGAAGAGATTCCTTTTTAAGAGAAGCTGAAAAGCTTTTCTGTCAAACTTTGAACAGGAGATTATAGTTATGTCAGATATTAAAAACAAAGACGTAGATCAGGTAACAGAAGCACAGTTGCAGGATGCAGGCCGTGAAGGCGAAGAACGTGGTGCCCGCGGCGGTAAAAACAAGGCTTTTTTCCGCAAAAAGGTTTGCCGTTTCTGTGCAAATAAAACACCTATCACATACAAAGATGTAGATGTATTGCGCCGCTTTACAACAGAGCGCGGAAAGATTCTTCCACGCCGCATCACAGGTACATGCGCAAAGCATCAGAGACGCCTTGCACTTGAAATTAAACGTGCACGCGCAATCTGTCTGCTTCCATTTGTCTGCGAGTAAACATCAATCTATTGTTGATTTAATGGTTCTTTGAAAGCTTGTCTTTTGAAGAACCTAATTTTTTGTGAAAAAAGACATAAGCTGTACTCCGGCTTTGTCTTAAAAATATAGGAGCTTGAAATGAAAGTTATTCTTAATCAAGATGTAAAACACCTCGGTGAAGAAGGTGACGTTAAGAATGTAGCAAATGGTTATGCACGTAACTATTTGTTCCCACGCAATTTTGCTTTGCCATACAACGATGTAACAGTTGCTTATTTTGAAAGCCGCAAAGCTGAAATCGAAGCAAAGAAAGAACAGAAACGCAAAGATTCTGCTTCATTGAAAGACAAACTTCAGGCAGAAGTTCTTACAATTATTATGCCTGCTGGTTCAAACGGCAAACTTTATGGTGCTGTTACAAACCAGACTGTTGCTGAATATCTTCAGAAACAGGGTTATGACATTGAACGCAAACGCATTGAAATTCCTGGTTCTACAATTAAGAGCGTAGGTAAATATTCTGCTGTAATTCGTTTGTACGAAACAACATCAGCTGAAATTTCTATCATCGTAAAAGGTCAGGAACAGGCTGAAAAAGAAGCTGCTGAAGCAGCTGCAGCACCTGCTGCTGATAAGCCGGAAGAAACAAAGGCTGAATAATGGCACTCAAGGATAAAGTGCCTCCATCAAATATTGAGGCCGAACAGGCAACATTAGGTGCTTTACTCCTTGACTGGGAAGCTGTCGGAACGGTAATAACTTATTTACGTCCCGACAACTTCTACTCAATTCAAAATAAAAAAATTTTTGAAGCCATGCTTAAATTGTATAACAACAGTCAGCGTGGTGATTTAATAACATTAACAGAACAACTTAGAAGTGATAATGAGCTTGAAAATGCCGGTGGTCCCGGTTATATTACAGCTCTAACTGATACGGTTGCTACAAGTGCAAATGTTGAATATTATGCAAAAATAGTGCTTGAACAGTCTGTTCGGCGCGACCTCATAAAAGTATCAAATAAAATAATAGCCCAATCTTATGATGAAACAGTCGGAAGCAGAGCCGTCCTAGAAGACGCTCAGAAAATGATTTTTGAGCTTTCCGATTCAAATCAAACATCAAGCTATAAAGAAGCTGGCCCAGTAGTTGTTTCAACCATTGAGATGATTGAAAAACTATATAACAATAAAAACGCATTTACAGGAATTCCGTCTGGTTTCAGAGACTTAGACACAATGACGAGCGGTTTTCAGGATTCTGAACTGATTATTATTGGTGCTCGTCCTTCAATGGGAAAAACTGCAATGGCTCTTTCTATGATTCAGAATATCGCCA
>CAMJMF010000232.1 GCA_946406925.1 uncultured Spirochaetales bacterium
TTTAAAAGATTGCTTGCGTCCATTGCACCGCCGCCGCTTGCGCCGGCACCAACCAAAGTATGAAGTTCATCAATAAAGAGAATAACGCCGCCCTCAGCTTTCTGCACCTCGTTGATTACAGCTTTAAGACGCTCTTCAAATTCGCCCTGAAATTTTGCGCCTGCAATAAGCGCGCCCAAATCAAGGGCAAGAAGCTTTTTGTTTTTAAGACTGTCTGGAACGTCGCCAGAAACAATTCGTCTTGCAAGGCCTTCAACAATTGCGGTTTTGCCGACACCAGGCTCGCCAATCAGAACAGGGTTGTTCTTTGTGCGGCGGCTTAAAACCTGCATTACACGTCTTATCTCTTCGTCTCTGCCGATAACAGGGTCGATTTTTTCCTGCTTGGCGAGGGCTGTAAGATTGCGGCAGTATTTGTCCAGACTCTTCATTGTTGCTTCTGGGTCTTGGGATGTAATTGAGTCACTTCCGCGTACTTCTTTTAATGCGGAAAGAATATCCTCTCTGTTGACGCCGTTCTGTCTCAGCAAATCTGCTGTTTTGTCATCAGCTTTTGTAAGTGCAAGCAGAATATGCTCAACCGAAAGATATTCGTCTTTAAGCTGAGCTGCTTCTTTCTCGGCTTTTGCAAGAACTTTTGCTGCTTCCGGCGAGATTGAAATCTGCACATTGCCGTGTATCTTTGGAGTCTGAGAAACAAGTTCCTTTGCTTCTGCCTGTATTCGTTTTATAGGAACACCAATACGCTCAAAAAGGGGCGGAATGATGCCGTCTTCCTGTTCAAGTATTGCACTTAAAAGATGTGCAGTACCGACCTCACTGTGATCTTCCTGCTGTGCAAGAATTGTCGCGTTGCGCAGGGCTTCCTGCGCTTTTATGGTATATTGTTCGTAATTCATGTACCTAAAATACGCACAAAATTTGGGAACGGCAAGAAAAAGTTTGGCGGCAATTGTTGTCAATCACACAAAAGTATTGTAAATTTCTTTTATGAGCTTAAAGAAAGAACAGAAAATAAAGCGGCTGCGCAGAAAGGCTTTGCTGCCAAGAGTTATAAGCATTATTCTGGTTGACATCATTTTGGCAAGCGGTGCTGTTTTTTTTGGTGTGCTTGCCGTATTGAGCATGTTCACTGATACTTTGGTGCATCACTACAAAAGCTGCAACGCGGTTGTTCAAATTGTCAATGATTATCTGGCAGATGAAGACGCTCTCTTTGATAAAATAATCGAAATCGAAAAACGTTCAGATGCTATAGGAACAGTCTATCTTGTTGATGATGATTTTAATGTCATTAATTCCTTTGACAATGAGAAAATTGATTTTAAAAAAGAATTTTCAATTTTTGAAGCTAAAAGAAATCTGGACAAGAACGGAATTTTTAGAAATGAAGTTGAAGAATTTGAAGATATATTGATTGCTGTAGAAAATTTAAATATAAACTTTTTGAACATCTATTCGCTGCTATTTAAAAAGGAAATTCTTGATGAAGCAATAGAATCTGTACGTTCTCCGACAGGTTGGTTTGCCCTAAAGACAGAAAACGGCGGCGTAAATGTCTGCATAAAAACAGCTTATCCTGTTTATTCCACTACATATAATATGCTTGCTCTCATAGAGCTGTGTATTGTTGCCGTAATTTTATCAACCGGCATTTACGAGCTTAAAAAGATTATATTCTATATTATTGAACAGCGCAAAGTTAGCAAGCTTGTTTATACAGACATTGTTACCGGCGGAAACAACAAAGAATTTTTTATCAAGAAAGCGGCAAAGCATATTAAAAAGAATCAGAATTATATTCTGATTCAGCTGAGGCTTGAAAAATACCGCAATTATTGCACAGCTTATGGCGTAAAAGAAGGCGAAGACCTTCTTGAAGATTTGTACAACGATCTGGCGTCTTTGATAAACTCAAAAGAACTTGTGGCTCATCTTGAGAAAGCTGATTTTGCGCTGCTCTTAAATTCTGACACAGATGAAAAAATCGAAGAGAGAGTAAATTCAATTCTAAAAGCACTTGGCGACGCAAGGCAAAATCAGCATCTGCTGTTTTCAGTCGGTATCTGCCGGGTTGAAACCCGCCGCGATGATGTTGAAAATCTTTTGACTTCGTCAGGGCTTGCAATCACCAAGCGTTCAGAATCTGCAAACAACATTGTCTGGTTTGACACTTCTATGAAAGAAGAGCAGGTCTGGGAACGCCACATTGAAGACGATATGGAAAAAGCCCTTGAAAACCACGAGTTCACAGTCTATCTTCAGCCGAAATATTCCACAAAAGAAGAAGTGCTTTCCGCAGCAGAAGCATTGGTTAGATGGATTCATCCGGAACTTGGCTTTATAAACCCAGGCAAGTTCATTCCGATTTTTGAGCGGAACGGCTTTATTCTAAAGCTTGATGATTATATGCTTGATGAAGTTGCAAAGCAGCAGGCAAAATGGATGCAGCAAGGCAAGAAGCTTGTGCCGATTTCGGTTAATGTTTCGCGGGCGCATTTTGCACGCTATGACCTTGCTGAGCACATCTGTTCAATCGTTGATGCCTATCAGGTTCCGCATGAATATATAGAACTTGAACTTACAGAAAGCGCCTTCTTTGACGACAAATCTGCGCTGCTTGAGACTGTAAAGCAGCTTAAGAACTTCGGCTTTAAAGTTTCAATGGACGATTTTGGCGCAGGCTATTCTTCTTTGAATTCACTGAAGGAACTGCCGCTAGATATAATCAAGCTTGATGCAGAATTCTTTAGAGGTGCAGACGATTTGGAGCGTTCAAACCTCATTGTGGGTGATACAATCTCGCTGGCTAAAAAGCTCGGCATGCAGATTGTCGCTGAGGGCATTGAAACAAGAGAACAGGTTGATTTTCTTGCCAAGCAGAACTGCGATTTGATTCAGGGCTTCTATTTTGCTAAACCTCTTCCAATAAACGAATTTGAAGAGCGCGCTTATGGCAAAACTGAAATTCCACAAGCTTAAATATGAAGTTATTTCAAAAAGATTTTGAGTTTTATAAACAGGTTTTTACTCTGGCGCTGCCGATTGCTTTGCAAAGCCTTATAAGCATCGGCGTCAATATGCTTGATACAATCATGGTGGGCAGACTTGGTGAAAATGCGCTTTCTGCAACATCTCTTGCAAATTCCTTTATAAGCATTTACCACATTTTTTGCATGGGGCTTGGAATGGGTGCGTCGGTTTTAGTTTCGCGCTATTACGGAATGAAAATTGCCCATAATGCGCATGAAGCCGCCGCCTCAAAAGCACTGAAGCAGACTGTCTGCCTGATGCTTCGTATTACGCTTGTTTTAGCTTTGCTTTTTGCGCTTGTTACATTGCTTATGCCAGAAAAGCTTATGAAGCTTTATACGTCTGAGACGGAAATAATAAATCTTGGCGGAGTTTATTTTAAGTGGTCTATAGTTACTTATTTTTTTCTTGGAACTTCGCTTGTTTCAACAATTGTGCTCCGCAGTGTGGGGCAGGTGCGGTTTCCGCTTTATGTTTCAATCGGGGCTTTTTTTGTCAATCTGCTTGCAAACTACGCCTTTATTTTTGGCAAGCTTGGCGCGCCAAGAATGGAAGTTGCAGGCGCTGCTTTGGGAACAGTAATCGCCCGCCTTTTTGAAGCCCTGCTGATTTTGGGCTATTTGTTTTTCAAAGACACAAAGATTAAATTCTCTATAAAAGATATTTTCATAAAAACTGAGTCCCTGCTTTCTGAGTATATCCGTATATCTATACCTGTTCTTGTAAGTGATGCA
>CAMJMF010000233.1 GCA_946406925.1 uncultured Spirochaetales bacterium
GTTACCGCTGTAAGACAGTTGTTGAGCCTTATTTGAGCGACCAGTGGTTCGTAAAAATGAAGCCGATGGCAGACAAGGCTCTAGCCGCATGGAAAAACGGTGAGATTCAGTTCTTCCCTCAGAAATGGGAAAATACATATGAGCAGTGGCTTGTTAATATCCGCGACTGGTGTGTAAGCCGCCAGATTTGGTGGGGTCACCGTATTCCCGTATGGTACTGCCAGAAGTGCGGCGAAGTTATTGTAAGCCGCGAAGACCCTTCAAAGTGCCCTAAATGCGGTGCTTCAGCTTCTGAACTTAAGCAGGATCCTGATGTTCTTGATACATGGTTCAGTTCTTGGCTCTGGCCGTTCTCAACTTTGGGCTGGCCTGAAAACACACCGGATTTGGCAAAGTTCTATCCTACAACAGCCCTTGTAACAGCTTATGACATCATCTTCTTCTGGGTTGCTCGTATGATTATGGCTGGTCTTGAATTCACCGGCAAAGCACCTTTCCATGATATTTATATTCATGGTCTTGTACGCGACAAGCAGGGCCGCAAGATGTCAAAATCTTTGGGCAACGGAATGGACCCGCTTGAGATTATCGACGAATACGGTTCAGACGCGCTCAAGTTTACGCTCGGCTTTATGTGTGCCCAGGGTCAGGATGTTCTTGTTGACAAAGATTCCTTTAAGCTTGGCTCACGCTTCTGTAACAAAGTTTGGAACGCAAGCCGCTATATTTTGGGCAACCTTGAAGGCAGAGAGCTTGTTGCAATTGATGAAAAAGCTGATGCCGATAAAGGCGCAAAGAACGGTCTTACAGAGCTTGACCGCTGGATTTATTCGTGTCTTAACAAGGCTGCCGCCGATGCGCGCGCTGCTTTTGAAAGTTACCGCTATAACGACGGTGCGCAGACAATTTATGAATATTTCTGGAATAATTTCTGTGACTGGTATGTTGAGGCAACAAAGCTTTCATTCTGGCATGGTGATGATGACGAAAAGAACCGCGCAATTTCGGTTCTTCTGAACGTACTCGAAGAAAGTCTCCGCCTGCTGCATCCGTACATTCCGTTTGTTACAGAAGAAATCTACAGATTCCTGCCGCTTGAACAGCTTGCAGAAAACCGCAAGAAGTTTGCTCCGGCTGATAAGGCATATAAAGCAGGTTATTGCGGAATGCTCATCAATGCGCCGTATCCTGAGTTCTGCGAGGAACGCACATTCAAGAATGCGGCAGAAAGATTTGCTTCTTTGCAGGAACTTGTAAGACAGGTTCGTGCTCTGCGCGCAGAATGCGGTATTTCACCTGACATGAAACTTCATGCTGCAATCCAGATTGTTCCGGGCAGTGCAGCAGAAGTATTCAAAGAAAAGATTGAATTGATCTGCCTTTTGGGCGGTCTTTCAAAAATAGACTTTGTATCTGAAAAGCCTGCATCATCAATAGGAACTGTCGGCAACGGTTTTGAGGCATTCATTCTTGTTGGTGAAGGAATTGATTCTGCTCAGCTTAAAGCCAGATTTACAAAGGAAATCAATACAGAAACAGCTTTTGTTAAGAAAGTTGAGGCAAAACTTGCCGGCAAATTTGCAGAAAATGCACCAGCCGACATTGTTGCTGCTGAAAGAGAAAAACTTGTCAATACAAAGCGCCGTATTGAAAAACTGACTTCATATTTGCAGAGTTTATAATATGGAAATGAACACCGAGGCAATGCTTGCCCTGAAAGGCATAAATCTTGCGCCGTACATGCAGCTTGCAACTGCATTAATCGGCAAATCTCGTCATGCTGGCGGCAATATGTTCCGCCACCAGCTTGATACTATGGCTATTCTAATCGACTATGGCTATATAGACAGCGTTCTGCTGAAAGCCTCGGTGATTCATGACGTAATCGAAGATATTCCCGGTTTTGACCATGACTTGATTTTGCAGATTGAGCCTGAAGCCAAAGACGTTTATGAGCTTGTTCTTGAAGTAACTAAAAAAGAGGGCCAGCTCAAAAGTGATTATCTGAAAGGCGTTATGAGAAACGGCAGTGAAAAAGCAAAAATCTTGAAAACTGCCGACCGCATCAGCAACATGATAAGCCTTGGTTTTGTTACAAGCCCTGAATTTATTGAGCGGTATTGCGACGAAACCGAATTCTACATATTTCCTATTGCACTTGAATCAAACTATGACATGTACCAGGAACTCATTCAGCTTGTAATGACCCGCCGCCGCTATCTCGAAGATTCCGGCTATTTGGACAAAAAGCCTCTGGACTGAGCGGGTTTGCAGGCAACATGAAAGTTGCTAAGGAGAGAGTATGGGATATTTTTTAAATTCAATCTTTATAAAGCAAGAAACTGATTTTGATAAAGTTGAAAAGCTGTATCATGAACTTTGCTATGGTGATTACGAATCTTTAAAAAGAAAAAAGCCTGATAAATTATATGACTCTGTGAGTGTAAAGTATTTTCCGCTCAAAAGAGAATCTGCTTTCTGTGTTTTTGACAAAGACAATGTTGATGTTTCAGCTAATGCCAAAAAGCTTTCATCTAAGATAGAAGAAGCTGTTATTTCTGTGCAAATCATTGACAGTGATGAGCTTGAAATTAAAGCTTTCAAAAAAGGCGAAATAGTTTCGCGTATTCATAAAGACCATAAAGAATATGCAGTCGAGGGCGATTCATCTGTAATCTTTGATGATCAAGAAAAGTGCCTTTCTGCTTTAAAAGATGGCTACACTTTTATGGAAGACTGCGCCGAGAAGCTTCTGCCCCAAAAAGTTGTTTTTCCAGAAGAGAAAATTACAGACCAAAAAGTTGTTAAATATCACAAAGAGATTTTTTTGCCGCGAGAAACTGAAAAACTACCTTGTTTTGAATTGTTTGCTTACGGTACACCGACTAAACAATCAAAAAGTTTTTCATGTAAGGTAACTAACATAGGAAAAAAATCAACAGGTCTTATTGTTGTGCTTAAAGGTTCTGCAATCGAAAATAAAAGCGTTGTAATTCAAAAAGCATATTTCTCGCTTTTCGGTTCTAAAGAACAGATTGAATGCAGTGGTTCCGAAATTAAAGAACATAATGGTGAAACACTTTTGATTTACCGCTTTAATGATGTTACGATTCCTGCAGGCTATAACAACGAAATCATGTCAAAGCTTTTTAAGCCAAATAATATGACTTTGATTGAAAAACTTTTAAAATATAGATTTGAATCTACGGTGGAAATATCTTTTCTTTGCGATGTGAACGAATGTAAAGGCAAAATTGAGGCTTACACATATCCAAAGGAAAATTCAGAAAAAGGATTTGTAGGCTGTATAATAGATCTAGAGTGGAAGCATTATCAGATGGGCAACTGAGAGAAAACTGAAATATCACCAGCCGGCCGTTACTTGACCGGCTGATGATGTTCCGCTTTACTCCCAGCCGAAAGTTGCGGGCGGCTTGTTTGTGGCGTCAAAGTACAGAGCGTCTACAAACGGAAGCGCCGCAATTCTGTGTACGATTTTTTCCATAACTTCTTTGTCAATCATTGCAAAGCGTGCAGTCATAACGTCTTCTGAAATTACGGGGCGCAGCACAAAAGTTGCGTTTTCTTTTTTGCTTGCGTAAGGCAGATCAATCGTAAGATGCTGAAAAACCTTTTCGTACCAGCCTGAATTATGCAGTTCTTCTAAAACGATAGCGTCTAGTTCGCGGAGCTGGTCGAGCCTTGCTTTGTCGCAGTAGCCTTCCTGAAGCTTTAAGTCTTCGTCTTTGAGCTGCG
>CAMJMF010000234.1 GCA_946406925.1 uncultured Spirochaetales bacterium
GCGATAGAGGGAATTTCTTCTTTTTTTGGCGGAATCTGGGAAAAGATAACAGGATTTTTCACTGGCATAGGCGAAACTTTAAGCGGCTGGGTTGAAACAATAAAAGGGAAATTGCAACCGCTTTTTGACTGGATCCACGGGCTTTTTGATGGCGTTGTGGCAATGTGGCAGAATGTTATGTCAGTATTCCAGGCAGAAGGAATTGTCGGCGTTTTCAAGCGTATTGGTTCGGCAATTTTAGGCTGGGTTCTTACGCCGATAGAAAATATGCTTAGGGCGTTAGACTGGATTCCTGGCATTGGTGATACAATAGGAAGCTGGGCGGACAAGATCGCTGATATGCGCAGCGGATTTGCGGAAAACGCAAGTTTTGAAAGCAACCAGCAACCGACAGCCCCTATTTCTCCAGCTGAAAGAGCGGTAAATAACTACTCACGTGAGGAATCAGAAACAACTTCTAATGTAAACATTACTCTTGATGACAGGTTAAGCGCAAACGCTTACGGAAGCATTTCGCCTGGTGTTACATTACAAAAAACAGCATCCGGCGCGTTCTAAATCGGTATAGCGAGTTTGCGCAAGCACAAATATCATTAAATCATGGCTTGGAGCGATGAAATTCAAGAAGCGGCGTATAACTCACCTAGCGGAAAACGGCAGACTTTTCTTTATGAGAATGTCAGCCGTGAAACCGATTTAAAAACAGCGTCTTTTGTTTTTCCAGAACTTGACGGGGCCTTAATTCAATCTTTAGGGCTTGGCGGCAGAACTTTTCCTTTAAAGTGTATTTTTTCCGGCGCAAACTGTAATAAAGAAGCTGATAGTTTTGAAAAGCTGCTGGAAGAGCGCGGACACGGAATTCTTGAACATCCTGTATATGGCAAAATAAATGTTGTTCCAACTGGAAAAATTAAGCGAACAGACAATCTTGTAAACGGCGCAAACGAAAGCAGCGTTGAAGTCACATTTTCTGAAACTCTTGTTGATAAAGACGAATCTACAAGCGAGGTTGCAACAGCGGACAAACTGGACGCTGCAATGGACGAATACGAGGATGCAGCTGTAGCCGATTTTGCAAATAACATTTATACAGATTCGATTGAAGATAAAATGCAGCTTCAATCCGTTATGAAAGCCAATGCGGATTCAACTTTTAAGGGTGTTGAAAAAATGACAAAAAACGCCCCTAAAAACAAAAAACGCGGAAGCCTTTTGCAATGGTTTAATTCTGCAAAGAAATTCATAAACAGCATTATTGATAACATTGATAAAATCGGAACATACGCTAATGAAGTTGCGCGAACAATGATTAAAATGATTCGCTATCCTTCAAAAATTGCAACAGACGCACTTTCAAAACTTACTGGCTATCAGCTGATGATTAAAGACATTGCAAACAATGTAAAAGCAGACCCATTCGGAACAAAAGCCGTTACAAATCAATGGGCAGCTACTACACTTGCATGGGGAAGCATGGTTGCATCTTTAAGTTATGGAGTTGCAAAAACAGCGGCAGAACAGAGCGTAAATCAGTCGGCCAGCACAAGCAGTTCTGAAAATACTGCAAGTTCCAGCGATGATGATTTTGATTTTTCAGACAATGATTCAAACGGCGGATTCAAAAGCCGTGCGGATGTTCTGGAGACTGCGGCACAGATTGCAGCAACTTTTGCCGAATATAGCGCATATATTGATTCTCAAAATAAGAAAAACGCTTTTGTTGACACGGGCGAAACTTACGAAAAACTTTTGAATGTTGTTACTTATTCCTTGCGGTCACTGGAAGAAACAGCGTTCAATTTGCCTGTAACAAGAATTATAACGCTTGACCGTGACAGACAGCTTTTTGAACTTTTAACAGAACTGTACGGAAAAGACGGATTCAACAGGCAAGATCAGTTTATAAACGACAACAAACTTACGGCAGATGAAATTGTGCTAATCCCCATGGGTAGAGAGGTGCGTTATTATGCCTAAAGTTCATACCGTTGCAAGTGGTGATTTGTTATGGAAAATCAGCGTTAAATATTATGGGATTCCTGGAAAGTGGCCGGACATTGTAAACGCAAATCCACAGCTTAAAGGTAGAAAAACAGCTTCAGACGGTTCGCCAATTATCCGCATTGGCGACAATCTCATTATTCCCGATACACTGGAGCCAAAAGAGAATAAAGCCCCTATACAAGCAAAACAGACTATTGTTCTGGATGAAAAGGCAAAAAAAGACCTTGCCATTTTTTGCGACGGGAAAAAGTTTACTGGTTTTACAGGTTACACGGTTGTTTGTTCAGTCGATACTTTTGACGCTTTTTCTTTTTCTACTACCTGGGATTCCACAAACAAGGATTTACGGGAATTGTTTAGACCGTTTACTTACAAGGAATGTGAAGTTTATTTTGACAGCGATTTGATTTTTAAGGGGCGGCTTTTGCCAGCGGTTCCGAATGTTTCGCCGGATTCAAAAACTATAACCGTGCAGGGCTATCCACTTTGCGGCGTGCTTAATGATTCAACTTTGCCAGATTCTCTTTACCCGCCGGAATACAACGATTTGGATTTAAAGCAGATAGCAGAAAACATTGCTGGCGCATTCAGCGTTAATGTACAGACTAAAGTTGATGTAGGAGACAGTTTTAAAAGCGTGGAAATTGCGCCGGAAGACAAGATTTTAAGTTTTCTTACAAAACTTGCCGAACAGCGCGGCGTTTTTCTTTCCAATGCGCAGGATGGTTCTTTGCTTATCTGGAAGCCGGAACAGGAAGAAGTAAGCGCAACTTTTAAGGAAGGTGAACAGCCTTTTATTTCTTGCGTTCCGACTTTGGACGGTCAGAAAATGTACAGCCATGTAACAGGCTTTACGAAGGTTGATGCAGACAATGATTCTGAAAAATATACATTTGAAAACGATTATTTGATTAAACACGGTGTTTTGCGCTGTTATTCAAAAGTTATGCAGGATGTTGAAGCTGGCGGGCTTGAAAATGCAGTTAAGGCAATGGCCGGGCGTATGTTTGCCAGTGCGGTTAAATACACGCTTACTGTTGCAGGTTGTAGGGATAAAAACGGAAAGCTGTACCGCAAGAATATGATGGTCAGTGTACTTGCGCCGGACGCAGAGATTTACAAGGAAACAAAGCTGCAAGTTGATGAAGTGCAGCTGAAACGGAGCGAAAGCGAAGGCGAACAAACCGTTTTTTCTTTGGTTATTCCTGGAAGCAGAACGGGCGAATTAAACGGGGGTTTTGCATGGGAAGAATAGGAAAACACCTTAAAGCTGAAATTGACAAATACATTGAACAGGTGATTGAAACACGCTTGAACTACAAACAGACCGCTTTAACCTTTGCCCCTAGCGGTGATGATTCGCCGCCGATTAAAGACGACAGAATTATTCTTGTAAGCATAGACGGAAACGGAAAGTTTGCCGCCGTTGGCGTTTTAACAGCTTCACAGGGAGCAAAGCCGGGTGAAAAGATTTTATATTCAAGAAATGAAGACGGCGAAGTGCAGGCGGTTTTATCGCTTTTGAACAACGGCAAAGTGAAACTTGAAACGCCGGAAGAAATAAGCGTTGCAACTGAAAAGGATTTGAAAACTGAAAGCAAGGCAAACATTGAGGTTTCAGCGTCGCAAAAAATGACACTGAAAGCGCAGCAAATGGAGCTTACAGGCGGAACGCTTAAATGCAAGGGAACTGCAACACCTAGCGGGCAAGGCCCGTTCTGTGCAATTCC
>CAMJMF010000235.1 GCA_946406925.1 uncultured Spirochaetales bacterium
AAAATGGCAATCAGTTTAACGCAGTTTATTAAAAAGTATCTTGGAACAAAAGTTGATTTTGACGGAAAATTCGGGCCGCAGTGCGTAGATCTTGCACGACAGTATTACAGCGAAGTTCTGGACGTTCCACAGTTTCCGCCTGTTGAGGGTGCAAAAGATATTATTAAAAATCCTGGCAAGCTGAAAGTCATTAAAGAAGATGCGCTTGCTGATTATTCCAGCGGCGATGTTCTTATTTGGGGTGCAAGCAGAACTAACCAATACGGCCATGTTGCCATTCTTGTTTCAATCTACAACACAAAATATTTTATTGTTCTGGAACAAGACGGATTCAAACAGGACGGCTGCAAGCTGGCATTCAGAAGCCGTGAAAATCTTTTGGGCGGTTTGTACAAGTAAATTGCGGGCGTTGCCTGTAAATAATAAAAAATGCCCTAAATGGGCAGGGGGTAAAAATGAAAAAGAATATTTTTCTTATCATTGGTTTACTGATGGTTGTTGCAGGTGTCGCTATTGCGTACTTTGCAAAGTTTGAGCTTGCCGACATGTCAGGTTTTGCACTTACAATGTTTGGCGCAGGAATTGCCACTTCACAGCTTTGGCAGAAACGCGACAAGACACAGAAAACATGGCTTGCAGTTCTTGCGGTCAGCTTGGTGGGCGTTGGTGCATACCTGCTTGGATTTGGCGGATTCAGCAAGGAAACAATGACAACTGTAATTACTATGGTTTTTGGACTTGTGGGAATTATTGCCGGACTTATTATTGCTGCCATTCAGTCAAAGAACGCAAAGCAGATTGAATAGTTTTATTTTACGCAAAGCCGTTCCTTTTAGGGGCGGCTTTTTGCGTTTAACAAGCGTAAAAAAATATTTTTTCGGTATAGCGAGTTTATTTAAACACAAGGAAAATTAAACTATGTTTGAACTGTTGATAGACAAGCAGATTGGTGAAGGATTTTTCACAAGTGGCATTACTCCAGATTATGTAAGAAGCGAGCTTGCAAAAGTTGGAGCTGGCGAGGATGTACGCATTACAATCAATTCGCCGGGCGGTGATTTGTGGGATTGTATCGCCATCTATAATGTTATCCGCGACTTTGCAAGAAACCACAGCGACATTCAAATTACAACCTACATACAGGGGATGGCAGCAAGCGCAGCAAGCGTTATTGCACTGGCCGCCCATTCCGTTTCTTCTAAGAATAAAATCATTGTTGAAGACAACTCAATTTATATGATTCACAACGGCTGGAGCGTTGTAATTGGCGACAGAAACGATTTGCGTACCAGCGCGGACGCTATGGAGCGTACAGACGATTTGATGGCGGCTGTTTACAGCGGCAGAACTGGAAAGAAAGTTTCTGAAATGAAAAATCTGATGGACGCTGAAAGCTGGTATTTTGGCAAAGAAATTGTTGAAGCTGGATTTGCGGACGAAGTGATTGAAAACAAGAGCGAAGAAAAGCCGGAAGATTTTATTGCGGCAAAAAATAGCTTTATCGTAAAAGCACAGGCTTATGTTTTGGAAACTCAAAACGCAATGAAAAAAAATGCGGATAAAATGCAGGGAGCAAACGCAAAAATTGCTGCCTGTTTGAAATTGGAAAGCGCGGGCGGCGCAAATAGCAGGCCCGACAAAAATAATATGGGGGGCTGCAAAATGACAGCTGAAGAACTTAAAAAGAGCAATCCCGATGTTTATGCGGCGATTGTTGCAGAAGGCGAAGCTAAAGGCGCAAGCGATGAACGCGAACGCGCAAGCCGTCTTTTAGCTATGGGTGAAAAATGCGGTTGCACTGATTACGCCCTTGAATGTATCAAGAATAACGCCAATCCTACTGATTCGGCAGTTATTGACGCATTCATGGATAAAAAGGTTGCCGCACAGGTTGTTGCCGCACAAAAGGAAGATGAAAAAAACATTCCAGAAGTTGTGCCGCCAAAAGACAACACACAGAGGGACAATGCCGCTGTAATGGCTGCATTTGAAAAAGAATTGGGAGGACAACTGTAATGGGAAATATCACAGGCAATAGCCAGATCATTAACCACGGGCCGGATGACTTGTTCATTGGCGACAATGAGTTTGCAAGTGAAGTTCTTTCTCTTGCGGCTGCTACTACTGCAAAAGACGGTTATGTTCTTGTGCGCAACGGTACAAGCGGAAAACTTGAACTTGCAGATGCTGTAAGCGGACAGTGTTTCGTTCTTGCTACACGCGACGACCTTGTAAACACAAACGCAAGCGGCGGTGCTGCAATGGACTTTTATGTTCGTGTTTGCATTGCTGGAAAAGTTAAGAAAAGCGGCGTAACTGTTGCTGGAACTGCTTTGACTGCTGCACAGGCAGACACTTTGAGAGCAAGCGGAATTCTTGCCCTTGATGTTACAAATATCGGAAAACAGGATAACCAGTAAACGGTTGTTCTTACCAACAGGAGAAAAACAATGGACTTTTTGAAAAGAGTTTTGAAAATGTTCACAGATGACGCGCGAATGCAGAAGCGCGGATTCTTTACAACCTTCTTCAAGACAACTGAAGAAGATTATACAAATGCAGAATTTGTCGAAATCGACATTGAACGCAGCGGCAACAAGGTTGCGCCAGTTCTGAAAGACCACAGAACAGGCGGCGTTATTGTTGACGACGACATTTTTACAGAAAAACGGTTTAAGCCGCCTTATTCTTGTTTGAAGCAGCCCGTTCCGCTTATGGATCTTATGCAGCGTCAGCCGGGCGAAAGAGACGATGACGCAACTATTGGTTCATGGTTTGCCCGCCTTGTTGCAAAAATCAAGAAGGCACTTTCTAAATTCCATCGTATGTTCAAAGAACAGATTGAATTGCAGTGCGCACAGATTATGCAGACAGGTGTTGTTCAGCTTTCAGACGAAAACGGAAATATCGTTTATGACCTTGACTTCAAGATGAAGCCAAGCCACAAGCCTACAGTTTCTGTTGCTTGGAGTTCTTCAAGTGCTACCCCTCTTGCGGATTTGGAAGCACTTTGCGACGCTATCAACGATGACGGAAAAAGCGACCCTGCTATTGCAATTTTTGGACGCAACGCCTGGAACAATGCACTTAAAAACACAGACTTCAAAGACGCTGTTAAAAAGGACGGCATGAATCTTGGTCAGCTTTCACCAGCCTTGAAGAATCGCGGTGGCCGTTACATGGGTTATGTTGACATTGGTTCTTACCGCCTTGAACTTTGGGTTTATAACGACAGTTACGAATCTTTCAAGGGTTCAACCCTTACAAAGTTTATGAATGCAGACAAGGTTATTGTTACCGCTGCTGTTGAAGATTTGGACTTTAGAATTGTATTTGGCGGAGTGCCAACAGCTGGCATGAAAGAACCTTTTGCATCCATTGTTCCGGCAGAAGTTACTTATGACGGTTTTGCACGCATTCACAACCGCGTCTGGTATGACGAAAACGGCGATACATACACAGGCGAAAGCAAGATGCGCGCTTTGGCAATTCCAGTTTCCATTGATAAATTCGGTTGTTTGACAACCACACTTTAAGAGGTAAAACATGGCAGCGACTAAAGTTTATGAAATTGCTGATGGCACAGCCATTACATCAAAGGGCGTAATTCTTGTTGAAGGACAGGAAGTTACAAAAGATGATTTTCTTTCTGAAGAAGTTTTTAACAAACTTGTAAAGGCAAAGAAAATTGTTGAGGTTACAAAAGCCAGCGGCAAAAAAGCCAGCGGCAAAA
>CAMJMF010000236.1 GCA_946406925.1 uncultured Spirochaetales bacterium
AGAACCGCCGAACGGTAGTCTCCGGTAATTTCCCAATGATATTTGATGTGATTCGTAAAATGGATTGTGTCGTCTACGGCAATACCCAGAATCATAGGCATTATCATCGCTGTAATCATGTCCAGGTTCCAGCCGAGGTAGCCCATAACGCCGCCGATAAGCACAATCGGCGCAACGTTCGGAATCATTGCGATAAAGCCGGTTCTGAACGAAGTGAACGCCAGAATCAGAAGAATCAGAATTATAAGCA
Organism: uncultured Spirochaetales bacterium; assembly: GCA_946406925.1. Classification (GTDB taxonomy): domain Bacteria; phylum Spirochaetota; class Spirochaetia; order Treponematales; family Treponemataceae; genus UBA1240. Next base: position 251 of record CAMJMF010000236.1, read on the forward strand.
GCGAAGTGCCGATTGATTTGATTGAACCACGCACAAGCTTGCCGTTCATGTGTGCATACTGCACAACTTCACCTACAACACCGGCGTTAGTTGCGTCCGGGAACAGCTCATGAACCCATTCAGTTACCATGTCCATATTACGGACAATTTCTTCACCGTCGTAGCCGTTCAACTCTACATGAAGATAAGCAGCCTTAAAGTCTTCGCTTATGTACTGGTACAAATCTGAACCGCCGGAAATCTCGTACAGAAACATAATCTGTGTTACAAGATCCTGATCATCAGGAATTATGTAAGCATCGGGATCGTCCTCGTTAAGAGTACGGTTCATTTCTTTTATGATTTTTGTTACTGAAGAAACGCGCGGCTTGCCGTTCGAGATTTTGGTCTGGCTTAAAGTGCCGATGCGCTCAGAAAGCACGTCCATATTCTGAAGCCGCACAGGGTCTTTAAGCGCGTCTTCGTCAGGGTATTCAATGAGCACTTCATAGCTGTACTGGCTGCCGAGCTGGCTTCTTGTAATTTCCATAAGACGCTTTACATAATCAGTGCGCTCGCCCATCATTTCTGTGTAGTTCATGTTTACTTTGATTTTGAAAAGCCCCGGAATACAGGCAAGCATAACAACAGAAGCTACAATTATGGTAATCCATTTTTTATTGAGAATTGCTTTTCCCATTGCCTCAACGCGGAGATCTGATTTTGTTGAGCCTTCTGTGTCAACAAAGTTTTTCTCAGGCTCTTTGTCTTTGCCAAAGCTGTAAAGACATGGAAGAAGCACCATAATATAGACGAAAACTACAAAAACTGCCGCAGCCGTAATTCCGCCGACCCATCTCATTGGTCTTATGCCGCCGGCAAGAAACGAAAGCATTCCGCCCATTGTGGTAATAACCGTAAAGAAAAGCGCCCAGCCTGAATCGCGTACGCCCATAATAATTGATTCTTTGCGGTTGCCGGTTTTTCTAAAATACATTTTGAAGCTGTTTATGTAGTGCACCGAATAGCCGACTGCAAGCGCCATTGAAAGCAGCACCGTTACAAGAATCATGGTATTGTTTCCCTTTATGTTCATCCATGCAGAAAAACCGAGAGTTGTGCCGAGCGCACCGACAGTTGCAATTGCAGGAACAACAACACCGCGCAGAGAGCGGATAAACAGCACAAGGAACACAAGCATTACAATAAAGCCAATGCCGATGCGGCTTACGCACTGCTGCATTGTTACGGCTTCTTCTTCGTATTCTGTGTAAGACATGCCGGCAGGGCGGATCTCCCATTTGTCAGATTTATACTTAGGATTATTGAAAATTTCCATTGCCGGCGGTGCAATCTTATCCATTGCTTCGGTAAGTGATTCCGAATACTGCTCAAGATTTACGATGAGCCATGTTTCTGTGCAGTCATCGCTGACAATATTGTTCACAAGAGACTCACGGCTTAAGATGAACGCCTTTTTTTCAGCAAGTTCAGCCGGGTCTTCAGGAACACCGTCTTCAAACGGGCTCATAACCTCAAAGCCCTCTTCTGTACCGATTGGAACAGAAAGTTCCATGAGCGATGTAATGCTGTCAGCATAAGGAACATTGTTCAAAAGTTCGTCGCCCAGCACGTCTATCATCTGCAAAACTTCAGGGTCAAATACGTCCTTTGCCTTGATGTGAGCTAAAAGGCTGTCTGTAGAACCAAAAATGCTTTCAAAATGATCCTGATTAAGCTTTGTGGTTTCCCAATCGTCAAACCAGTCTTCCTCGCCGTTATCAAGCTTAAGACGCGGAAGTCCGAGACAGCCGGCAATTGTAATGACAAGCAGACCGATTATGAACCACCAGCGGAACTTTACTTCGAACCGTCCGAATTTTTCAAACCAGTCGTTGATTTTCTTGACCTGCATAATGAATTGATCCTCCTTGAGGGAAATTCGTATAAAAACCTCTATCGGTTAGAATTAGCTAACCATTTCTGATAACAGTGTTATCATAATGATAACACTGTTATCTTGTCAATAGTTTTTTTGCAAATTTGATAACATTGTTATCTTTTTATTGACATAAATTCAAAATTCAATAAAAATGGACTCAATGGGGAAAAAATGGCAGAAGCTTCGTTAGACACAAAACAGAAATTATTGGAAAGTGCTAAAAAGGAATTTCTCGAAAAAGGCTTTATGGGTGCATCGCTCCGCACAATTGCCGCTAACGCAGGTGTTACTACCGGCGCAATGTACCGCCATTTTAAAGACAAAGACGCCTTTTTCTGTGCTCTTGTTGACGAAGCCATTGATGCCGCAACAAAAATAGTAATGCTCGCAAACCCGCAGAATCATGCATCATATGGTCTGTCGAAAGAACACAGAGATTTTGAAGAACAGTCTGTCAAAGACTTTATTGATTATATATACGATAATTTTGATGCATTTACACTGCTGCTTACAAAAGCCGCCGGAAGTACGCATGAACATTTTCAAGAAGAAATCTGCGAGATTTATACAAAAAACTGCTTGGATACATTCAATTGGATGTATGAGCAGCATCTGGCAACCAAAAAACTTACGTACATGATGGTGCATTTTATGGCATCAACATTTATAAATGCTTTCTGTGATATTATCCTTCACAAAATAACTAAAGAAGAAGCCTTGATGTATATTCTAAATATTATGGAATTTACAAGATACGGCTCTATCCGTATTCTCGGCATAGAGGCAGACAGAATGACTTTTAGCGCGATATAAGGCAAGGGGCATTTCTTGAATGCCGGGATATGACATCAACATTAAAAAAAACTGATGAAAAATGAACATAACTGTAGTATATTAGTTCTTAGCAGTAATTTTGCTATTAAAACGGAGGTAAAAATATGATGTATGCATATCTTACTTTTGAGGACGATACTCTTGTGACACATTCAGAAATTCGAGAAAATGACGCAGGAAAATATATAGATGTATATTTTGAAAAACCGGTTGAAGGCGGATTCTGCTCTGCAAACTGTCAGTTACCTTCGTATAAATGGACTATGAACGAGGGATATTCAGACAAGGAAATTGCATTTTTCACAGAATGGCTGGAACACAATTCTGGAACAATTTTTAAATATGCCGGCTGCGGAGGTCTTCAAATTGCCTAAAATATTAACAGTTGGCTCTTATATAATATATTTGTGGTCAAATGAAAATGGCGAACCTGTGCATGTCCATATTGCAGAGAAAATTCCAAATGAATATGCCACAAAAATCTGGCTTACAAAATCTGGCAGAGCAATAGTTGCACATAATAAAAGTAATATTCCAGAAAATAAATTGAACAAGCTTCTTGAAATTATCTCAGATAACTTTTATTTAATCTATACAAAATGGTGTGATAAATTTGGCAAGGAAACACTTCATTTCTATTGTTAATAGTGTTTATTGTAACTTATGAAACTTATTTGAAAAAAGGAGAATGATTATGATCGGAAAAAATGTAAAGAT
>CAMJMF010000237.1 GCA_946406925.1 uncultured Spirochaetales bacterium
GTCCCATGTAGCTGTCTGCTGAACAACTTTCTTCATTGTTCCTGCAGCAAATTCTTTGTCCAAAGCACCTGTACGTCCAAGCTGAGCGTCAGATCCCATAGCACCCTGAATGTGTACTACTTTGTATTCTTTAAGGTTCTGAGCCTTGAGCCATGCAACAGCTGTTTCACCTTCTTTTGGCATGTCAGAAACTACAGCAGCTTCATACAAATCTTCCGGAACGTTAATCATGCGGTCAAAAAGGAATACTTTAATTCCAGCTTTCTTAGCTTTCTTAAGTGTAGAAGCCCAACCGTCTGTAGCAGCGGCAGAAAGAAGGATGTAATCAACACCGTCTGTAATGAACTGAGCAGCAGCATTGAGCTGTTCATCGTTCTTAAGGCTGTAGAAAGATTTTACTTCATAGCCTTTAGCTGCAGAGAATACTTCTTCCATATCCTTTACGTTAGCAGCGCGGTAACCTGATTCTGAAGGCGGGTTATTGATAATACCAATTCTAATTGGTCCGCTGGCAGCTTTCTTTGATTTTTTTGCCTTTGGAGCAGCAAACAACATTGATACTGCACACATAAGTGCAACAACAGCAATAATACTCTTTTTCATCTAATGATTCCTCCTGATAGATGTTTCTCAACTACAGCTTATACTAAGTCCACCTATGCAATTTTTGAATGGAGTTTTTTAGGAATTTTTTTTGAATATTTTTGGAATTTCAGCAAATTTACCAAATGTAAAAGGTTTAACCGTAGAATTTTTATTTAAAAAGGTTAGATTTTTTACGATTCGCAGTTTGTCCATTACAAGAAAAAAGCCGGTACAAAACGCACCGGCTCTTACGCTTAAAAAGGAATTTTTATTTTATAGCTTTTGCGATAATTCCGCCGCCTATGATGACGTCTTCTTTGTAAAGTACCACGCTCTGCCCTGCCGCTACAGCTCGCTGGGGTTCTGCAAAAGTAACAAGATAGGGCTGCCCCTTATAAGTCATTGAATCATCAGCCTGAGGTACATACTTTGTGATTTTTGCTTTAACAGGGCGGCTTGCGAGTCTGATTTTGACCTGCGCCTCAATTTCTGTATCAGGCTCAACATTTGCAGGCCAGACAAAGTCGTCAGCGATAAGCGCACTTGAATTCAGCGCATCATTAGGCGCAAGAACAATGATATTGTTTTTTGCGTCAATTGACTGCACATATACAGGATAGCTTACAGCAACGCCAAGACCGCGCCGCTGCCCGATTGTATAATGCTCAATTCCGCGGTGTCTGCCTAAAATGTGCCCGTCTAAATCAATTATATCACCGGGCACAGAGGGTTTGTCCTTAAAAAGCATGTCAAAATATTCTTCGCCGATAAAATCCTGACTTTCTTCGCGATTTGCGGCTTCAAGGTTTGCACGCTTTGCAAGCTCAAAAACTTCTGCCTTTTTCATCATTGCAAGCGGAAACCGCACTTTTTCTAAAACGCTGCTTGGAATCCGGTACAAAAAGTAAGTCTGATCTTTTGAAATATCAGCTGCTGTTGCAATCATGCAGGGCTTTTTATCTGTAGAAAAAACACCGGTTTCCGGGCGCACAATTTTCGCATAGTGCCCCGTACAAAAATAGTCGTATTTGATATTGATATTCGAAATGCCGTCCAAAAGAGCCCCGAACTTTATATAGCGGTTGCACTGAATGCACGGATTCGGGGTGCGTCCTGCACGGTACTCGGCTTTAAAATATTCAAGAACTTTCTGCTTATATTCTTCTTTTACTTCTATTATATGGTACTCTATATCATGGTCTGCACAGAATTTCGTGCACTCCTCGATATTTTCTTCTTCGCCCGGACCATAGCAGGCTTCTTTAAGCGGCTTATCACTCTTTATTTCAGGAAGCGAACCGTCCCAAAGCGACATGGTGACACCAATAACATGACAGCCTTTCTCTTTAAGCATTAAGGCTGTTAACGTAGAATCTACACCGCCGGACATTCCGACTACTACGGTATCACCGGCCTTAGGCATTTCTTGAACAATATAATTCATATTTGCCTATTCTATCACAAGGTTAATAGGCTTTTCAAGGTGAAGCTTGTACAGCCTGCTGAGTCTGCACTCATCGCAAGCTGCCGCGATTTCTATTTTGCTTTATAAGCGTCATTATGCACACCAGCAATAGCTCTACCACTAGGCTCATCCATTTTGCTCCATGCTTCATCCCACTCGAGAGCTTTTGCGGTTGAACAGGCTACGCCGGCTTCGTGCGGTACACAGCGGGCTGCACTGTCGCTTGGAAAGAGGCGGCTGTAGATTTCGCGGTAGTAGTATTCCTCTTTTGTTTTTGGAGGGTTTACAGGGAAGCGGTTTTCGCGGCGCGCAAATTCTGCGTCACTTACCTTTTCTTCCGTCATCTTTTTGAGCGTGTCAATCCAGCTGTAGCCTACGCCGTCACTGAACTGTTCCTTCTGTCGCCAGCAGATGCTTTCCGGGAGCAGGTCTTCAAATGCCTTGCGCAAAATCCATTTTTCCATACGCTGCTTGCCGTCTGGAAGGCGAATGTTCATCTTGTCGCTTGGGTTTAAGCCCATTGCAATATCAATAAAGTCTTTATCAAGGAAAGGAACGCGGCCTTCAACGCCCCACGCCATGAGCGATTTGTTTGCACGAAGACAGTCATAAAGGTGAAGCTTGCTCATTTTGCGCACAAGCTCCTCATGGAATTCCTGAGCGTTCGGTGCCTTGTGAAAATAGAGGTAGCCGCCGAAAAGCTCATCACTACCCTCACCTGAAAGCACCATCTTGATTCCCATAGATTTGATTACACGTGCAAGCAGGTACATCGGCGTTGATGCTCGGACTGTTGTGATGTCATAAGTTTCAATATGGTAGATTACATCTGGAAGTGCATCGAGTGCTTCCTGAATTGTAAAGTGAACTTCGTGGTGAACAGTGCCGATGTACTCAGCCGCTTTCTGCGCAGCAATGAGATCCGGCGAACCTTCGAGGCCGACTGCAAAACTGTGGAGCTGCGGCCACCAGGCACTTTCCTTGCTGTCTGTTTCTACACGTTTTTTGCTGTATTTCTGGGTAACGGCTGCAATAATTGATGAATCGAGACCGCCCGAAAGCAGAACGCCGTACGGAACGTCCGACATGAGCTGTGCCTTAACAGCAGCTTCAAGACCATTGCGCACTTTTTCGATTACGCTCGGATTGATTACACCGCCTTTTTCGTCGGTAGCCTTAGGTGCGTTTTTAACTGCATCGAAGGTCTCCCAATCCCGGTGGTACCAGCGGGCTGGTTTTTCATCTTTTGAATAAAAGTAGTGACCGTTCGGGAATTCTTCGATCGTCTGGCAGTCGCCTTCAAGTGCTTTTAGCTCACTTGCAACATAATAGTGACCTGCCTTGTCCCAGCCCTGATAAAGCGGAATTACACCGATTTCGTCACGAGCAATCAGGTAAACATCGTTTTCGCTGTCGTAAAGCGCAAAGGCGAAGATGCCGGAAAGCTGCTCAATCATTGCAGTAAAATCGCCTGAAGCGCGGTATTTTTTGTAAAGCGGAATGATAACTTCACAGTCACTTCCTGTGCGGAACTTATAAGAGCCCTCAAAAGTGCTGCGGATTTCCTTATGGTTATAGATTTCGCCGTTAGCGGCAAGAATAATCTTT
>CAMJMF010000238.1 GCA_946406925.1 uncultured Spirochaetales bacterium
TTGTAGCTTGGTAATTAAATTAGTGCACTTACAGAAAAATTAAACATTTTTCTTTTTTTTCAATCATAAGAATTATTCTTTAGTAATAAAAAAACGCCAGTTTTGACTTCGGTCGGAGCTGGCGTTTTTTATACTACGTTGTGCAATCAGCCCTTACATACCCGGCTTTCTCGCCAGATACATAACATAAGTATCATCAAAAACAATCTTGTTGCCGTGGGCAAGCACTGCATTGCGTAAGCCCTCAAAAAAATGTGTGTTGTACGGTTCTGGGATTACCATGTGGTCGCAATGGGTTCCGCTGAAAGCAACATACTGGTCGGCGGTCATTTCGCGCCTGCCGTAGAATTCGCGCTTTTCAAAATCAACATAACCGTAATTAGTTGCATGCTGATGATTGAACGGCGCCTTCATATCCTTATACAATCTTTCCGGCTTAAAATAGTTTTCGTAGACTTGCTGGATATCCTGATACAAGGCTTCATTTGAGCTTTTGTAATCTCCGCTGGTTAAAAGCATTGCAAGCACCCCGCCCTCTTTGAGAAGCGAAAAAGTTTTTGGAAAAGCAATTTCTTCGGGAATCCACTGGATTGTTGCAGCGGAATAAATCATATCAAACTTCTGGTCACCAAAATCATGTGTGATAAAATCATCATTCACAATATTGAAGTTTGAACGGTCGCCGTACTTTTCCTTCATCTTTTCAAAAAGATGCTCACCAAGCTCAATTGCATGATACTCGCAGCCGGTGTTCAAAATCGGGTCAGTTGCCTGCCCTGTTCCGGGGCCTAATTCAAGCACCTTTTTCCCAGGACCGATTTTTGCATACTCAATCAGGTTGTCAAATAATTCCTGCGAATACTTCGGGCGGTACTTGTCAAACTGTTCCGGGATTGTATCAAAAACTTTTCGATATTCCATTTTTTAACTCCTGTTACTTTAAGATTTCAAATGCAAAGCATATTGGCATCTCTAAAAACTCACTATCGTGACTTTTTAGAGATTGCCGCCGAGTTGTAAATCGCTATAATGGCGCGATTTACAACATCGCATTTTCAAAGTTACCTCTAAAAACTGAAGTTTTTAGAGGTAACCATATTACTTAAAATAAATTACAAATGCAACAGAATTCTCTGCTATAATAGACTAATGAATATTTACGTTGATTTTGATGATTGTCTGTGTGAGACGGCGCGGTATTTTTCTAAGCTTGCCGGTGAGCTTTTCGGGCTTGATATTCCATACGAAAAAATCAAATATTTTAATCTGCAGCAGTCTTTTTCTTTGAGCGATGAACAGTACGAACAGCTGATGATTCAGGGGCATAAACCAGAAGTTCTTTTGTCTTATACTGAAACTCCAGGAGCAATAAAAACAATTAACAGCTGGATTGATAAAGGTCATGATGTAAGAATAATAACAGGCCGTCCTTTCAGTGCTTATGAAGCTTCACGAGAATGGCTTGATAAGCATGAACTTGAATGTGTTAATTTATTCTGTCTTAACAAATATGGCCGGGATAATTTTATTAAGGGTAGTACTTTCAGTCTTGAACTTGAAGATTATTATAAAATGCATTTCGATTATGCGGTGGAAGATTCGCCTACAGCATTCAAGTTTTTTAATCATCTTCCTGAGCTGAAGGTTATGGTCTTTGACCGTCCATGGAATCAGGAATGTGAATTACCAAGCCAGAATTATAAACGGTGCTTTGACTGGAAGATGATAAGTGAAATTGTCGGGTAAGAAACAGGAGGTTGTTCATGTCGATTATTGCCGCTTTTATGGTGCCGCATCCGCCGATGATTGTGCCTAAGATTGGGCGTGGAAGCGAAAAACAGATTGAAAAGACGATTAAGGCTTATGAAAGGGTTGCAGAGGAGATTGCTGCACTTAAACCAGAAACTATAATTATTTCAAGCCCTCACAGCGTGATGTATTCTGATTATTTTCATATTTCGCCGGGGGCGCGTGGCAGCGGGTCGTTTGCTGATTTTAGAGCAACCCAAGTTCGGTTTGATGTTGAGTACGACAAAGAACTTGTGGAACGGCTGAGCGCGCGGGCTGAAGCGACACACTTCCCTGCCGGCACTCTTGGCGAAAAACACCCTGAACTTGATCACGGAACAATGGTTCCGCTTTGGTTTATCCTGAAAAAATACAAGGACTTTAAGCTTGTGCGCACAGGGCTTTCGGGCTATGACCTTTTGAAGCATTATGAATATGGAATGCTCATAAAGAACACAGTCGAAGAACTTGGGCGTAAGTCTGTTTATGTTGCGAGCGGCGATTTGTCACATAAGCTTCAGGAATACGGACCTTATGGCTTTGCTGAAGAAGGACCGGTGTATGACAAGCGCATAATGGACGTTTGTTCTGGCGCCCGCTTTGGCGAGCTTTTTGATTTTGACGAGAACTTCTGCGAAAAAGCCGCGGAGTGCGGACATAAATCTTTTGTGATTATGGCGGGCGCGCTCGACGGACGCGCTGTTGAGGCAACACAATATTCTCACGAGGATGTAACCGGCGTAGGCTACGGAATCTGTTCGTTTATTCCCAAGGGCGAAGACGCAGGCAGGCACTTTCTTGATACGCGGCTGAAGTCTGTTCAAGCCGAACTGGAACAAAAGCGCCAGAAATCAGACGCATACGTAAAGCTTGCAAGAGCCTCGGCAGAATATTTTGTGAAGAACGGCGACATTATGCCGCTGCCTGATTGGGTGCCGCCGGAGCTCTTAAAAGCAAAAGCCGGTGCATTTGTGTCAGTCCATAAATTCGGCGGATTACGCGGCTGCATAGGAACAATTGCTTCTACTCAGGAAAATCTCGCCATGGAGATAATCCAGAATGCTGTGAGCGCAGTTTCAAAAGACCCGCGGTTTGAGCCGGTCACAGAAGACGAGCTGGAATATCTTGATATCAATGTAGATGTCTTAGGCGAGGCTGAGCCCATAAAATCTGAAGAAGAGCTTGACGTCAAAAAATACGGCGTAATCGTACAGAGCGGTTACAAGCGCGGGCTATTGCTGCCAGATCTTGACGGTGTAGACACTGTTGATCAGCAGGTTACCATTGCACGCCGGAAAGGCGGCATTGCACCAAGCGACAAGGTTGATTTGTTCCGTTTTGAGGTTGTGCGCCATTATTAGCCGCGCGCGGAGGACTAGATATGCCGGTTTGTGATGTGTGCTTCAGACACTGTATAATAGAAGAAAACTCAACAGGCTTTTGCGGCGCACGCACCTGTCGCAGCGGAAAGATTGTTGCCGCAAACTACGGAAAGCTTACATCACTTGCGCTTGACCCGATAGAAAAGAAACCGCTTAAAATGTTTCACCCGGGTATGCAGATTTTGTCCCTCGGCTCTTATGGCTGCAACCTGCGCTGCCCCTTCTGCCAGAACTCAAGCATTTCGTGGTCGCAGAAAGCTTTTGAATACAAAGACAAGGCAGAATACTATGAGCCTGAAGAAATCGTGAAAACTGCGATGAATCTCCGCACGCGCGGCAACATAGGACTTGCCTTTACTTACAACGAACCGCTCATCGGCTATGAGTTTGTGCGCGACACAGCAAAGCTTGCAAAAGAAGCCGGAATGCAGAATGGTCTTGTAACAAACGGAACGGCTACGCTCAAAGTGCTCGAAC
>CAMJMF010000239.1 GCA_946406925.1 uncultured Spirochaetales bacterium
TCTTTTTGTGCACGTGCTGTCATTTTTATCTTTTTCTCCCGCTCTTTGAGCTTTTTGCAAAGACTGCTCTCGGCATTGTCCGTAAGCAGAAATTTCAAGAATTCGGCTTTTTCTTTTGAAGCTACATTTTGCCAACTACTGCAATTATAAAACACTTTGAGTGTTCTGTCTTCAAGTTTGAGGGAAGTATTTTCGCGGCAGGTGTTCTCAAATGTGTACACAGGCAGACCATTTTTGAAAAGGTCGTCAAGGCAGATAAAGATTACGATGTTCTCTTAGCTTCCTTTTTAAAGATATAGCTATATGACTATCTATAACGATTTCGTTTTTTTTGTACCTTAACGCGAAAAATCCAGAAGATTTTACAATTTCGGTTTTATGGCACTTGGAAGTGTCGGAACTTTTAAGGGTCAGTTCAACCCCTTCTTCCGAGGCGGCGTTTTGCAGCAGCTTAATCTACGGTTTTAGTCTTATCGAGCAAAACGCCAAGATTCCTTGCGGAATCTCGTAACTGGTGTACAAAGCCTACTTTTATGTCGGTTTTTGCGAAGGCAAAAAGCGACACTTTTCGCCGAATAAACTGCAATTTAAGATTATGCTATTGCGAAAAGAAACCTTCTTTGGCCACGGCCTAAGGGCTCTGCACTTAGAAATCCCGGCTGATGCACAAAACTCTGTTTGTGCACAGGCTTGTGCCTTAAAAGCTGCTGCGAAAAGAAAATTGTTGCATTTTCTACTAATTGCATATAAGATATAGTATTAAGTTTACATTGATAAAAAATGTTTGAGGAGAAAGTTTGAGGAGCAGATTTTTTTCAAAAGTATATATCATTTTTCTTGCAGCATTCTTAATGCTTGCCGGTTCCTGCGGTGGCGGAGGAGGCGGTGGTGCTGTCTCATTTCAGGGCAGCGGCTCGAAGTACCACAACGGCGGCGGCAACAGCGGCTGGGGTAGCGGCAACCAGACAGGCGGCGGCTTTGGCGGCAGCGGCTTTTCAAGCAGCAGTTCATCTGACGGGCTTCTTTTTGAGACAGTTCCTTCCTTTTTTTACCCGATTGACCATATAGATGTTTCACTTGATATAAACGGTTCGCCTGCTGAATTCCCAGGGCTTACTACTTCTGCAACAAAAGATGTGCTTGGTCTCAGCAATGGTGATGAAGTTTCAGGCACTCTTGTAATTACTCTTACAGACGGCACTACCCGCAATGCAACACTTTCACCAACAACAATAGGAATTGATACAAAGCTTTCTTTTGCCGTTACCTATAACTATATTCTTGTAGACGGTGCTGGAACACAACCTGATGTAAATGGAACATATACATCTTCTGGCGGAATTGATGTTACCGGCATTACATGGACTATCGGTGGCGGCCCCGGCGGTGCTATGGCACTCACATCGATTGGTGACTGGCAGGCTGAAAATGGGTCGGTTTATCCGCCAGGTGGAATAATAAGCGGCTTAACCGGTGATGTAAGGCTTACAGCACGCTATCTGCTTAGTGTTACACCATCAGGTGATACTACGATTTACAGATACGGTAATACTAGTTTGGCACGTTCTGCAAGTTTTACTATTTCCGGAGGAAGCGGTCCGTATTGGGCGGAGTCTTCAACACCAGCTGTATTGGCATCTGTAACAGATTCAACTCTTGAAGTTTCAGTAAGTTCTATTTATGGCTCAACTTTAGGGCAGACTGTGTCAGGCACAGCCACTGCAACAGGCGCAGAAATTACAGTAACAGTTCATGATGATGCCAGTGCTTTTAAAGAAGTGCAGGTACATCTTGTTGACTGTGTTTATAACAATAATGGCTTAAAGCTGAATACTGCAAACACTACAACTGCCAGTGTTACTTCTATAATTATACCGACAGAGGGTATAGTAAACGGCGTTCAGTTGGATGATTATATAGCAAATGACGCATTTACAGGAAACTCAACACTTCAGACACTTACACTGCCGAACAGTATTACTACTATTCAATCTGGTACTTTTAATAATACGACTCCGGCTAGTTCAACAGGTGCTTTCAGCGGTTCAAATATTCAAACGTTGAATGCAGCAGGATTAACCCTTGTAAATGAGGCTGCTTTTACGAATTCTCAGATTGCTACAATAGATTTGAGCTCTGTAACAAAAATTGGAAGAGGTGCATTTGCAAACTGTACAAATCTTACAAGCGTAGATCTTTCGCATATAGCATCTGGGAATTTTTATGAATATGCCTTTTCTGGATGTACTGGTCTTACAAATGTAACATGGAGTGCAGGTGGAAGTACCTTCGGACATGGTGCAATTCCGGCACATGCATTTGAAAATACAGGAATTACAAATTCTGTAATTTCAACCATTCCGGTTTCGTCGCCTGGCTATGTTTATTCTATAGGTGATTATGCTTTTGCAGGTTGTACAAGCTTGACTAATATAACTATTCCAGACGGCATAGATATAGGTGCTTTTGCATTTAATGGATGTACTGGTTTGACGCAATTAACATTGCCGAACAGCAATTGTACAATCGGAACATACTGTTTTGCAGGTTGCTCAAGTTTGACAAAAATAACCGCACAATATAGTACTTTTGCTCCTTCTGAAGTGTCAGGCGGAAATTTCTATGTAAGCAATTTTGAAGGGCTTTCATCGCTTCATGAGCTAGACTTGACAGCATGCTCAACTGTGAGCTTGCCTTCAAAAATCTTTTCAAGTACTGCCAGTGGTCAAATCAGAATAAAACTCAGCACGAGTGTAACCTCTTTAACTCTTACAAATACTTCTGGTGCTAACGGTTTTGTTAGTGATCCTATAATTGAATTCTCTGGTACTTTTAGTCAATGGCAAAATGTTTCAACACACCTTCCAGCTAATTGGGGCGGACGAGATATTGTGGTTTATTGTCAAGCTGATGGTGTTGCTTATAGATGGGAAGATGATACATCAACATGGTCGAATACACCGTAATTGTTGAACCCGCAGAATGTGCTCCGCTTTTGGGGCTAGAAGCACAGCGGCACACACAGGTGCACACTGTTGGGGCTGGTGCACAGTGGCGCGCGGGGGCGTTTTGCATCACTTTTCGCCGATTAGGCTTTATCTGTATAATGGTCTATTGCGAAAAGAACAAAACGGCCAAGTTTGCGCAGAGCGCAAACTTGTAACTGGTGCACAACGCCCGCACTTTTTGGGCGGGTGTACATAGGCGCGAGGGAGCTGAATGGGGGTCAAAAATGCTCTGTTTGTTGTGTCGCAAGGCGACACGTATATAGTTTCCATACAACAAACAGTGCATAGCGCAATATTGCGCGGTTTTGAACCCCGTTCAGTGACCGGGAGCCTGTGTACATGACTGCTTTTTTTGGGGACTGGTGCACAATGCTGCACTTTTGGGCGTTTTTGTCTATTCCTGTTTTTTTAGACTTTCTGCAAGCTGTTGTACAGTTTCAAGAGAAAGTCCTGTGTATTCAGATATATCTTCCAACATGAGCTGATTTTTTTCCAACATATTCCGTGCAGCTTCAAGTTTGGCTTCATTGCGTCCATGTTCTTCGCCCTGCTTGTAGCCATCTTCTTTGCCGGTGTTGTAATAGCCCTGCGTTATCATGCAGTAGTCCATGTATTCTTTTTGTGCACGTGCTG
>CAMJMF010000240.1 GCA_946406925.1 uncultured Spirochaetales bacterium
TACATGGAATTCTTCACAGGTGACCCAGGTGACAACAACATCAACTTCTTCTTTGGCGGTGCTATGGACGTTCTTAAACCATACCTCGACAAAGGTGTAATCGTTTGTCCGTCTGGCCAGACAGCAAAAGCTCAGTGTGCTACATTGAACTGGTCTACAGAAGAAGCACAGAAGAGAATGGAAAACCTTATTACATCTAACAAGTATGGTCCAAAAGGAACAAAACTTGATGCTGTTTACTGTTCAAATGACTCAACAGCTAACGGTGTAACAAACGCTCTTATTTCTGCTGGTTACGATGCTTCTAACTTCCCAATCATCACTGGTCAGGACTGTGATATCGTAGCTGTTAAGAACATGCTCGCTGGAACACAGGCTATGTCTATCTTCAAAGATACACGTACACTTGCTTCTAAAGTTGTTGAAATGGTTGATGCAATCATGAAAGGTTCTGAACCACCTGTAAATGATACAAAGACATATGACAACGGAACAGGCGTTGTTCCTTCATTCCTTTGTGAACCAGTTTACGGTTCAAAAGAAAACTACAAAGAATTGCTTATCGATTCTGGTTACTACACAGAATCTCAGCTCAAGTAGTTTGAACTGACTTGATAAAGGGGCTGTCTAACACTTGTGGACAGCCTCTTTTTTATAACGATTTAAGGCAAAGAAAGAGAGGTTCCAATGGCTAAAACATTATTGGAAATGAAAAATATTACCAAGGTATTTCCTGGTGTAAAAGCTCTTGACAATGTTAATCTGGTTGTTGAGGAAGGCGAAGTTCACGCAATTGTAGGTGAGAACGGTGCCGGAAAATCAACCCTGATGAATGTTTTGAGTGGTATTTACCCATATGGAACATACGAAGGCGACATCATCTATAATGGTGAAGTCTGTAAATTCCAAACAATCAGAGATAGTGAAGCAAAAGGTATAGTTATTATTCATCAGGAACTTGCATTAGTTCCGCTTCTTACCATCGGTGAAAATATGTTCCTTGGAAACGAAAGAGGAACAAAAGCAAAAATAAACTGGTCCGAAACATTTGATAAAGCAGACGAGCTTTTGAACATGGTTGGACTGAAAGATTCATCAAAGACATTAATCAAAGATATTGGTGTCGGAAAACAGCAGCTTGTTGAAATTGCAAAAGCACTTGGAAAAAATGTAAAGCTTCTTATTCTTGATGAGCCTACAGCTTCTCTTAATGACAATGAAGCAAAACATCTGCTTGACCTTCTGCTTGAATTCAAAAAGCAGGGTATGACATCAATCATCATTTCACATAAATTGAATGAAGTTTCGTATGTCGCAGATAAAATTACAGTTATTCGCGACGGTTCTTCTATAACTTCGCTTGATAAGAAAAAAGACGATTTCTCTGAAGATACAATCATTTCTGCTATGGTTGGACGCAGCATTACAGACCGCTTCCCGAAACGTGAGTCGCACATCGGCGACATCTGTTTTGAAGTTAAGAACTGGTGCGTTGATCATCCTGTATTTGACGACATTAAGGTTTGCGACAACGTTAACTTCAACCTTAGAAAAGGTGAGGTTCTCGGAATTTCTGGTCTTATGGGTGCAGGACGCACAGAGCTTTCAATGAGTATTTTCGGACGCTCTTACGGAACAAACATACGCGGACAGATTTTTATGAACGGAAAAGAAGTTTCATTCCCGAACGTAAAATCTGCTATTAAAGCAGGTCTTGCTTATGTTACAGAAGACCGGAAAGGCAACGGCCTTATTCTTTCAGAATCAATCTGTAAGAATACTACAGCCGCAAAGCCTGAAAAAATATCAAAGAATTACATCATAGACTTTGATAAAGAACGTGCATATTCCGAAGAAATGGCCAAAGAGATGCATACAAAATGCGCTACTGTAATGGAAGATGTCGGAAACCTTTCCGGCGGAAACATGCAGAAAGTTCTTGTAGGCAAATGGCTGTTTGCAGAGCCGGATATCCTCATTCTGGATGAACCGACCCGCGGTATTGACGTTGGTGCTAAGTACGAAATTTACTGTATCATTAACCGTATGGTTGCGGAAGGCAAATCAGTTATTATGATTTCTTCCGAAATGCCTGAGCTGTTGGGAATGTGCGACCGTATTTATGTTATGAACGAAGGCAGAATGATTGCAGAAATGGACGGCAAAGAAGCCACACAGGAAAAGATTATGGCGGAAATTATCAATTCCGGCAAATCTGAAAATCTTGTAACAGAATAAATGGAGACTAAAATGGCAGATACAAAAATAAACAAAACTTCAGGTGGTTTAAAATCTGTATTAAAAAGCAACACGATGATAGTTGTACTCGTCGGTGTTATGATACTTTTCGAAATACTGATCCGTGCAACTAATCACGGTTCATTGTTTGCACCTGCAAATATTACAAACATTATCAGACAGAATGCTTATGTTGCTATTCTTGCAACAGGTATGCTTTGTTGTATTCTTACTGGCGGTAACATCGATTTGTCAGTTGGTTCTGTTGTTGCACTCGTTGGTGCATTGGCAGGTGTTTTCATCGTTAACTGGGGTTGGCCGGTTTGGCTGGCAATTGTTGCATGTCTTTTGATTGGTACAATGATCGGTGCTTTCCACGGCTTCTTCATTGCGTATATCCACATTCCGCCGTTCATTACAACCCTTGCCGGTATGCTTTTGTGGCGCGGTGTTGCAACAATCGTTCTTGACGGTAAACCAATTGCTCCGTTCCCAGCAAAGTACCTGAACCTTTTTGAAAGCTTTATTCCTGGTACAAGCGAAGCTACAAAAGAGAAATTCGGCGAAATTACATTGTTCGGTGAATTCGTTGACAAGTATGTTCTTACAACAACACTCATCATTTCTTTGATTTGTGTATTGGTTTTTGTTGTGCTTGAAATTGTTTCACGCAGCAACAAGATTAAGAAGAACTACACAGTATCTTCAACAGGTTCATTCATTGCAAAGCTCGTGTTCCTCTCAATCGTTATCATGATTTTGGGACAGTTCCTTGCACGTGACCGCGGTCTTCCGGTTGTACTTATTCTTCTTGGTGTTATCATTGCAGCTTATTCTTACTTTACACAGAATACTGTTCCTGGCCGCTACCTCTATGCAATCGGCGGTAACGCAAAAGCAGCAAAGCTCTCTGGTGTTAATACTGACAACGTAATGTTCTTTGCCTATACAAACATGGGCTTCATTGCAGCAGTTGCAGCTTTGGTAACAATCGCACGCTTGAACTCAGCTCAGCCTACAGCCGGTCAGAACTACGAAATGGATGCTATCGGTTCATGTTTCATCGGTGGTGCTTCTGCTTACGGTGGAACTGGTACAGTAACAGGTGCTGTTGTCGGTGCTATCTTCATGGGTGTTCTCAACAACGGTATGTCAATCCTCGGTATTGATATGAACTGGCAGCGCGCTGTAAAGGGTATTGTTCTTCTTGCAGCAGTTATCTTCGACGTTCTGTCTAAGAAGCGCAGCCGCGCAAACTAAAATCACAATCTGAAGGCATCTTAACTCCTTATAAGGTGCCTGTATTTATAGCCCGGTACTGGTTTCGCCTCCATAAATAGTACCGGGTTTTTTTATGCCC
>CAMJMF010000241.1 GCA_946406925.1 uncultured Spirochaetales bacterium
ATAGCGGTTGTAAATCTTATAAAAGCGCCGGTTGTAAGCATTTTTACGACAATTCCTGAAATTCATAGTCTAGTCTGCGTGCTGCTGGTTTATTCAGTCTACATAGAATTCGGAAGGTCGCTGAACCTTATCTATGTCGGTGCGTTAAAGGGCGCAGGCGACGTGCGCTTTCCTGTTTTATACGGAATATTCTCAAACTGGTGCATAATGGTTTTAGGCAGCTATATTCTCGGGCTGAAATGCGGATTAGGTCTTATAGGCTTCTGGCTCGGCATCGGCACAGACGAAACAACTCGCGGAATAGTAATGCTCTTAAGATGGAAAAGCAAACGCTGGCAGAAGCACGCATTAGTTTGAGATTGTCGGGTCACGCCCGACAATGACGAGTGCGCGGTGCCCGACAATGACACAGCGCAATGCGCACCCTGCCAATTTAAGGCTTTTATTCAGAAACTTTCAGACTTGAAGAACCGCCTGTCAAAGTGAACGGAAGCTTTTTATCTGCATAGGCAATCTCGTACTTGCCTTTAAAGCCCTCTACATTGATAAAGCCTTCGGCATCTGTTTTAAGCTCAAGCTTTGTATGCCATTCTTCTTTTATAAGCTTGTGAAGGCGCTTATAAGCCGGCTTTAAGCTGCCGTCTTTGCGGATTACGCCGCTCGGGGCATTAAGCCAAGCGCCGTCGCCATAGTCCCAGTTTGTAATTGCCGTAACAAGAGGATGATTCTCAAAAAGATTGCGGTACATCTGTTCGAGTGCGTCAGCCTGCTTTTCTTCAAGCTCCGGAGTTGCAGCGTCATCATCGTAATGTGCGTCCTGCAAGTCTGTAATTTCAGGCGCAACCAAAGGACCTGCAACAATCGTGTTTTCGGTAAAGTGAATCGGCAGCCCGAAATGCTCAAAGCGGCTTAAAACTTCGTCCTGCTTTTCTTTGCCCCAGACACCCTGATGCTGATGCGACTGAAGCCCGATTGTGTTTATCTGCGCCCCGGAATTCAAACAGCCGTCAATCAGAATCTCATAATTTGACGACATATTAAAATCATTTATAAGGAACGTGCCCTGCGGATTAGTTTCGTAGGCAGCTTTAAAGACTTCGCGGACAAGCCCTACTCTGCCCTTTTCTTTGCAGATGCGCGTAATTGCATTGTCATATTTATCGTAAATCGGCATGATAACAACTTCGTTGATAACATCCCACATATCGATTATGCCTTTAAAAGTGCCGACTTCGCGGTGAATTCGTTCAAGCTGCTTTTTCAGAATTGTCGCATTATCATAGTTCATAAGCCACGGCACGCAGCCGGTATGCCAGCAAAGCGGATGCCCCTTAACAGCTACACCCTTGCTTTTAAGGAATTTTGCCGCGCTCATAAGCTGGTTTGTATTCGGCTTGCCCTCTTCAGGCTCAAAACCGCCCCAATAAAACGGCAGAGTTCCATAGTTGAACAATTCAAGCCATTTAGTCATGCGGTCTTCTAAAACAGCGCTGTCAGCACCTTCAGGGCTTTTCTTTGTCAGCGAGCCATTTCCGTTATGAACAGTTACGCCGTTTGTATACGGAAGTGTCTCAAAAGCGCCGCAGCCGAACAAAAATTCATGGTTAACCTGATTCACTGTCACATTTGTATTTGCGACAGGTTTTCCGTCTTTTGCAACAATCTGAATTTTTGCGTTTGCTTTTCTATGTGATAAATCTGCCATAATTACCTCTCTAATTATTAAGGGAACCTCTAAAAACTTCAGTTTTTAGAGGTAACTTTGAAAATGCGATGTTGTAAATTGCGCTATTATCGCAATTTACAACTCGGCGGTCATCTCTAAAAAGTCACTATAGTGAGTTTTTAGAGATGACCTTAATAGCTTTAACTAATAATAAGTTGAATTTTTTCAAAATAATATAAAGGATTTTTCTCATAGAAGTTTTTTGGGGCATAAAAAAACGGCTATGCAGAGCTGTTTACGCTGCATAGCCGGCTTGAACTGCATTAATTAAAAGCCTAAATCTTTGCCGATAAGAATCACCTTAATCTTTCCGGCAGGAAAACTCAATCTTGAGATTACCATGCTTGAACAGATTGAATCAGGGCTTTTGCAGTTTGCACATGAACCTGTCTGCTTGCAGGGCGTCTTTATGTCGAAACGCTGTGCATTTACAGGTGCGGCAATAGTCCTTGTGCGGATTACGGCATCATCAACTGTTTTGCAGACTTTGTTCATTCCGGCAACAACAATAACATTGTCAGGACCATAAACCATTGCGGCAGCTCTGTTTCCGTTGCCGTCAAGATTCACGATTACACCGTCTTCTGAAATTGCATTCGCGCTCATAATGAAATAATCTGCAATCAAAGCCTGCTTTTGAAGCATTTTCCGCTCGGCTTTATCTTTTGCAGTATCTCTGTCTATAATCTTGAATTCGCCCTGCTTGATTGCTTCAAGAATTCTGGTTTCTGCCAACGTATAAGAACCGCCCCAGCCTATGCTTTTGCCCTTTTCAATCAGAGAAAGCACCTTTTCTTTTGCTTCTTCAACTGTTGAAAAGTACCAGGCTTCAAAATGCCGGGCTTCAAGAGCCTTTACCACGCGCGGACCAAGCTTGTCATAAGCGTCCTGTCTAGGTTTACACAGATTTTCCATGAGCATTCCTCCAAATTCATTGTTTAATCATTATATTTCAAATAGTTTCACTTTTTTCTTCACTCTCAGAGTTCGTGCAAGACATGATTTTTTCTGAAAGTATAAACGCGAATAATGAATCTGACAAGTGCGAGCTACACGCACAAAGCACAAACTGCCAGATTAAGTGAGAGTTTACAAATGAGCTGAATTGTGGCACACTCACTTGTATGCAAGTTTCAGTGGTTGGAGAATTATATGAAAATCAATTCAAACGTTAGTTTTTTAATAGAAGATTCAGCATTTTCGGGCGTGCTCAAAATTGCAGACAAAGTTGCTCTTGATATTGAGCGCGTTACTGGCAAAGCCCCTGCCAAAATAAAAGACATCAGCCAGGCAAAAGGCGACGTAATTGTTTTCGGCACAGTCGGCAAAAGCCCGATGCTCGACCAGCTTGCGGCTGACGGAAGGATTCTGCTTGATTCGGTAAAGGCAAAAAACGAGGTTTATTCTTTCACCGCCGAGAATAACACGCTTATTATAGTCGGAAGCGACAAGCGCGGCACAATCTACGGACTTTTTCATATTTCAGAGCTGCTCGGCGTCTCGCCACTGGTTGACTGGGCAGACGTACTGCCGGAACACAAAGACGAAATTGAACTGACCGAAAAAGACAATCTTATTTCGTCCGAACCGTCTGTAAAGTTCAGGGGCTTTTTTATAAACGATGAATGGCCAGCATTCGGAAACTGGGCGACAAAACGTTTTGGCGGCTTTAACGCAAAGATGTACGAGCACGTTTTTGAGCTGCTGCTGCGCATGAAAGGCAACTACCTCTGGCCTGCAATGTGGGCTTCAAGATTCAGCGATGACGGCCCGGAACTTGCAAACGCCGAGCTTGCAGACGAGCTTGGCGTAATTATGGGCGCAAGCCACCACGAGCCGTGCTGCCGCGCGG
>CAMJMF010000242.1 GCA_946406925.1 uncultured Spirochaetales bacterium
GTCAGCTTTTCAAACGGCTTAGGTTTTATAAACTTTTCCATATAGCCTCCTTTTTTAAGATATAGCTATATGACTATCTATAAAGATTTCGTTTTTTTTGTACCTGTCTGCAAAAATTCTGGAAGATTTTACAAATTTGTCTTTGTGTACGGTGGCGGCTTCAATTATTTCAGCACCTTGTTTTTTTGCAGTTCGGTAAAGACAGACTCTTTGCCGGCAAAATGGCCGCAGCCTGCAAAAATAAATGTAGTGCCGCCTTCGTTTAGGTATTGCGCAATAAGTTCTGCCCAAGCCTCGTTTCTGTCGTTCCAGATCATTTTATTGTAGCGCTTTTCAATGTCGGTTTCTGCTTTTTTTGAGTTGTCAATGATTTTTGCAATTTTTGCTACGTCATCATTGATATAGGCTTCGTACATGTCTGAAATTTCTTTTGTTGCTTTTTCAAGTTCATCTGGTTCAGAAAAAGACTTGATGGTTTCAGAAAGAATCTCTACCTGTTCGTTCCAGTTTCCAAATTTGATAATGTCAAGCTGTGTCTGAAGGGTATCAAGCCCCTGTGTGTCAAGGCCGTTTGCTGAGGCATAATTTACAAAATAGGTGTCCAGGGCTTTGTTTACGTCCAGCCCGGCTGTAACCAGAATTGACTGTGAGATAAGCAGGTTTGTAACCCATGGCTCAAACAATGCATACTGGTCAAGGGTTTCTGCCGGAAAGATTGAGAGCAGAAATGCGTTGTCTTTGTCGCTCAATTCTTTTCTGAAGTCCCTGCCTTCAGCGGCTTTTACGCTTTCTATCATCATTTCAATTGTTTTTTCTTGAATCTTTGGATAGTCAGAAGTTGAAATTTCGCCTAATCTGCGGTCTGCACTCAAAAACAGCTTGTTTACGTTGTCAGATACAGCAAGCCTGTCATCGCCAAGGTGAATTGTGCCCTGCACATAAACTGTGGAAGGGTTTCCGTTTTTATCAGTTCCGCTGATTTTCCACAGCATGCGTTCCTGTGTTTTTGTAAGTGATGCTGCTGCTGTTTTTGAGCCGGCAGTTGTTGCACAAGATGTCATCAGCGCAAATGTCAGCACGAATAATACAATGATAATTTTCTTGATTTCTTTCATAAATGCTCCATAAAATGACGAGTTACTTTTAACAAGCTATACAATATGATTTGCAAAAAATCAAGTAAAGTTGATGCGGATTCACGTTTTCAGCCTGAAACAAAGCACAGCTTTAATGACAAAGAAATGATTTTTCTATATAATGCTAAGCATAATTCTGTAACTGGAGGTAATAAATAATGACGCCGAACTGCATGTTTTCTGAAAACGATGATTTAAGTCATGATCATGATCACCATTCAGCATATCATCATAATTGGCATCGATTTTTGAATTTTTAAGGTTACAGACTTGTCTTTTGCATTTTAAGTCCGTAACCAAAAACGGAGCTTGAAATGACTTCTATTATATTTAAAAAGCCGGTTCTTGATTTAGAAGCAACCGGAAAAAACATCAAATCACTTAGAACTTGTGCCGGCATTTCTATAAAGACAATGCAGGCTTTATTCAGTTTTCCTTATCCGCAGTCTATCTACAATTGGGAAAGCGGCAAGAATATGCCGACAATCGACAATCTTATTGTGCTCTCTGAACTGTTCGGAGTTCCTATTGAAAAGATTGTTGTAACGCGTATGGTAGAAATTCCTGTTGAATGCGGCTGTCCTGCAAAGCTTTTAAGTGCGTAACATATCCCGGTGCTCTGCACCGGGTGTTATTTACTCAAAAGCTTTTATAAGCTCGCCGGCAGCTTTTTTACCTTTCGGGCTTACTACCATTATTGAAAGAAAATGCTTGTCTAGTCTGCAGCAGTAATATTTTTGTATCACTGTTTTGCCTGAGCTGGTGAGTGCTGCCGTCAGCACGTGATATTCTCTGTCTGCAATAGTTTCTTTGGTGATGCCGCTGACTTTATAGCTTACAGAAGTTAATGCTTCCAGCTGCGTTTTAATATTATCAAGATAGAACTCTGTAGTTACGTCTAAATGTGCCTTTTCTGTTGTTACCACTATGGTTTCACCCGTTGTAGGATTATTCACAAACATGTAGTTAACTACAGTCAGTTTTGCAAGTTCTACCAGTGATTTCTGGTCGTTCAGCTTTTCGTTGCTAAGATTCATGGCGGCGGCTATTTGTTCATCGCTGTATCTTGTCCAGCCTTCAGGCAGTGTGAATTTCAAGCCCAAAAAGTCATTTGTGTAAACATTGCCGTTCCAGCTGCCCATTGAAAAATTAGCCGGCACAGAAGTTCCTGCTTCTTTAGCAGCGGCAAATGTCACTGTGCAGGCAAACAGCATCAAAATCAGAATTATTTTTCTCATAATAGTGCTTCTTCCTTATGAACAAAAAAAGCCGGTCTGTGTTGAACCGGCTTTTTGGGGAATTTTCCCTTAGTTGAATGCGGCTATTGTGCGGTTTGTGCGGTCAAGAGCCTTTTCTTTTCCAAGAATCAATATTGAACCCATCAATGGCGGTGAAATTCTGCTGCCTGTAACAGCCATGCGGATCGGCATCATAAAGTCGCCGAGCTTAATGCCGAGCTCTTCTGCCATGCTCTTTGCGAGTTCTTCCTGTTTTTCGTGATCAGGAATGTCAAAAAGCTTTTCGATGAATTCCTTTGATTTTTCAAGGACTTCTTTTGTCTTTGCTTCGTCAAGGCGCTTAGGCACAATCTGTTCAACCGGCGGAACAGCAACATTTTTGAACAAAAAGCCGACCATTTCAGCGGCATCTGTCAAAAAGTGCAGGCGCTCTTTGATAAGCGGCATAAGCGCAAGAAGTTTTGTTCTGATTTCGGCGTCGCTCAAGTTTTCGGCACCTGCTTTGAGGGCAGAATCTGCAATGCAGAGTTTTCCGTCTTTCAGTGCAATGCCCGAATATTCAGGGCCTACATGCGGGGCAGGGAATTCTTCGCTTGCGTTTATAGGAATTGCGGCATCGCCTGTGCCTGTAATAAACGGAATAACAGCCTCAAGAAGCTCTTCATCGCTCATAAGGCGCATATACTGGCCGTTGAACCATTCAAGCTTTTTGTAGTCAAAAACAGCCGGAGCTTTGTTCAAATGCTCAAGCTTGAAAAGCTTTTCAAGTTCAGGCAGCTCATACATGTCGCGGCCGTCTTCATAAGAACAGCCGAGCATAGCAACATAGTTGATAAGAGCTTTAGGCAGATAACCACGTGCTCTGAATTCGTTTACGCTTGTTGCGCCGTGTCTCTTTGAAAGCTTATGTCCGTCGCTGCCCATTACCATAGGAAGGTGGCAGTATTCAGGGTAATCCCAGCCGAAAGCCTTGTACATAATTACATGCATCGGTGTAGACGGAATCCATTCCTGTGCGCGCATTACATGGCTGATTTTCATAAAATGGTCGTCAACAACGTTTGCAAGGTGATATGTCGGAAAACCGTCTGTCTTTAAAAGGATTGGGTCTGGCGAAACGTCCTCGTTCTTCCATTCAATGTCGCCGAGAAGCGCATCGTGAAAGCGTGTTTCACCTTCCAT
>CAMJMF010000243.1 GCA_946406925.1 uncultured Spirochaetales bacterium
GGTTGTGAAACCTATTCTCTGGCTTGTATACTCCGCAAGAGATACCCTGATTCAAGAATCCGCATCTATGCGCATGATATTGATTTAATCAGCATATCAAACGCTCCTATGCTTACTGTTCCTGATGCGGCTGTTACATCATATCTTAAGCCGTATCTTTCTAAGAATGTAAGCGGTGCTAATGCTTTTGTTCAGGACATCAAGGATATGATTCTTTTTGAATACCATGATTGTATGAACACAGGCAATATGCCGAGTTCAGATTTAATTTTCTGTAGGGATGTGCTTTCATTCCTTCCGGAAAAATCTCAGTCATCAATGTTTGAAACTTTTGCCGATCAGCTTAAAGGCAACGGCATATTGATTCTTGGTGAGAATGAAACTTTTGGAGTTAATGGAAACTGGCAGGAGAAAATGTCAGGTTCTATTGTAGTATATACAAAGTAACTCAATACTAAAGGAGAAATGCAATGCGGGTTGAGTATATTAATCCATTTGTTGAAGCAGCTAATAACATTTTGTCCGAAGTTTTGGCTGGTGAAGTCAATCGGGGTGATTTGTATTTGAAGTCTACTTCAATGCCTGTTATGGGTGTAGCAACACTTGTTGGTTTGGCTGGTGATGTAGAAGGTCGTGTTCTTTTTGACATGTCAATGGATACAGCTTTGAAAATTGCTTCTAAAATGAACGGTGAAGAGCTTACAGAATTTGATGAGCTTGTAAAGGCAACAATTACAGAACTTGCCAATTTGATTACCGGTCAGGCAGTTACTAAATTACATGATTTGGGATTCAAATTCGATCTTACACCTCCATCATTGTTTACAGGTGAAAAGATGGAAGTTTCAGACCATGAAGTAGAAGCTCTTATCGTTCCTATGCTTACTGAACAAGGAAAAATCGAAGTAAACGTAGCTATTCGTGAAAGGGTATAGACTTAAATAGACTGTGAATATCTATAAGACTGAAGGAGGTAGGTTTTAAAGTGCGTGTTCTTGTTGTAGATGATTCAATGTTCGTTGCAAAACAAATCGGTCAGATTCTTACTAGCGAAGGATATGAAATTGTAGCAACAGCTGGAGATGGTAAAGAAGGAGTAGATAAATACAAGGAATTATATCCAAATGTTGATTTGGTAACTATGGATATTACAATGCCTCGTATGGACGGTATTACTGCTCTTGAACAGATTATGGCATTTGATAAGAATGCTAAAGTCGTTATGATTAGTGCTTTAGGTAAGGAAGAGCTTGTTAAGAAGTCTCTGCTTATCGGTGCAAAGAACTACATTGTAAAACCACTTGACAGAAAGAAGGTTCTTGAAAGAATCAGTTCTGCATTGAAATAAAGAAAAGGCTTTGATCCTGGTTAAAGTGCCTGGTTTCAGGTACTTGCCGGACAAAGCCTCTTTTTTTATCTAAGGTTTGCACCTTTTATTATTGTTTTAGCTGAATTTACAAGTTTTTCTGTTTGAGATTGTGTATAAGGTATAATCTTATTATAACTTTCATCCAAACAGTTTCCTGGTTTGAAATTTGCTAGCTGCCATGAGGCGTCTTCTGGTAATAAAGCTGCAATTTTCTTAATATTATCCATGTCTACTAACGGCGGAACAAGAACTGTTCTGAATTCCCGCCTTTCCGTTGGTAATTCTGAAATAATCTTTATAGACTTTTCTATATTTTCAACAGCATTGCAGCCTAAAAGCTGATATTTATCCAAAGAGGTTTTGACATCAATTGCGATAAAATCAGGGCAGAGGGATTTGTCTGATAAAAGCCCGCTAAGTTTGTCTGGAAATGTTCCGTTTGTGTCTAATTTAACAGCATAACCAAGTTCATGAGCCTGTGCTATCAGCGGCTTAAGATAAGGCGATATGCAGGGTTCTCCGCCTGAAATTACGAAGCCGCTTATTACGTTTTTGCGCTTTTGTAAATGCGATATGACATCATCAAAAGAAACTGCGTCAAAATCTGCAAAGCTGCCCGTTACAAGGTCTTTGTTATAGCAGTAAGGGCAGCGCAGATTGCAGCCATATAAAAATAGTGCAGAAGAAACTTTTTTAGGAAAATCTACAAGAGAGGTTTTTACAAGAGCACCGATTGGAACGGTGCCCTGTACTTCATTGTTATTTAGCACAAAACAGGCTCTTTTGCTTCAAAGAAGACTTCAAGATCAGCTGTACTGTTTGCGCGTCCAACTTCAGCACCCAATTCGTTGAAGAGAACAACTGTAGGTGCAGACATAATGCCAAGTTCAGAAGCTCTGTTAAAACCGGCTTCAGAATCTACGTCGAATGTTTTGCCTGGAATAGTAACCTGTGACATATATTCTTTTACAGGCGGACAGTTAGGGCAGGTTGCTCTGACAAACATCTCAAAACGAACAGGATTGCCGCTGCAGGCTGTTGTCTCAGGTGCTGCTGAAGCTTCTGCTTTTGTATTGTTTTCAGGAAGATTTTTATTGTCATATACGAACATCTTGCGGTGATCGTATTCATCACGCTTACCCTTGTTCCAGTTTCTTACAGAGCGATAATAGCCTACAATACGTGCATATACTTCAGTTTCTGTGCCTTTTACATTTGCAAGAGCTTCTTTTGTTCTAGCAATTTCAGCATCGATTTTAGCAAGTGATCTTGTTGTCATTTCTTGGTCCTTCCTTTAATAAGATATATAAGCAATAAATAAAATCGTTATAATAACAGTTTTTCTAAAGTTATTTCTTCAACTGAGCGAGAGCTTCTTCACGTTCAGCTTCGAGCTGTACAAGTCTGTCACGGAATTTCTTTTCAGTTTCAGCTTTACAGATCGGGCATTCAAAGTGTTCGCCTTCAAGGTAACCGTGAATACGGCAGACTGAAAATGTCGGAGAAATAGTCAGATATGGAATACGATAATTTGAAGTTATCGATTTGACTAAATCGCGGCAAGATTCCCAGTCTTTGATTGCTTCACCCATGAATGTATGGAAAACTGTACCACCTGTGTATTTGGTTTGAAGCGATTCCTGATGGTCAAGAGCTTCAAATACATCAGAAGTCTGGTCAACCGGCAGCCATGTTGAGTTTGTATAAAAAGGATCGCTTGTGCCTGATGCAATGATGTCAGGGTAATTCTTTTTATCATGGCGTGCAAGGCGGTATGATGTGCTTTCAGCCGGTGTTGCTTCAAGGTTGAACAGTTCGCCTGTTTTTTCCTGATAGTCAGCAAGGCGCTGTCTCATGTGGTTCAGCACTTTTTCAGCAAAAGCTTTGCCTTTTGGTTCTGCAATTGAAATACCCAAAAAGTTAAGACAGCATTCGTTCATGCCGCACAAACCGATTGTATTAAAATGGTTGTCAAGTTTTGTCAGATAACGTCTTGTATACGGGAATAAACCGCCGTCAAGAAGCTTCTGAATAACCTTGCGCTTTGCACAAAGGCTTTCTTTTGCCAAATCCATAAGATAGTCAAGACGGGCAAAGAACTGCTCTTCGTTGTTTGCAAGATAGCCGATTTGCGGCATATTGATTGTTACAACGCCGAGCGAGCCTGTAAATTCGTCT
>CAMJMF010000244.1 GCA_946406925.1 uncultured Spirochaetales bacterium
AACCCGTTTGGTTTTAATGCGCTCTCATTTATTACGAGCGTAGATGAGTCAAAAGCTTTGAACAAGCAGAGCGGCCCGATGATTATAATAAGTGCGGACGGCATGTGTGAATTCGGACGCGTTGTTCATCATCTTGCAAACAATATTACTAACCCGAATAATACCGTACTGCTTGTAGGTTATATGGCGCAGAACACGCTTGGCCGCCGTCTTATGAACCGCGAGCCTGAAGTAAAGATTATGGGTGACTGGATGAAAGTAAAAGCTTCTATAGAAAACATAAATGCTTTTTCTGCCCATGCTGATTACGAGGAAATGCTTGAATGGTTAAAGGCTATAGATACTTCTAAACTCAAGAAAATTTTCCTTGTTCATGGTGAACCTGATGCCCAGGACTTCCTGCAGAATTTCCTTAAAGAGAACGGCTTTCCGAATATAGAAGTTGTAAAATACGGCGCAACCTACGATTTGGATTAAAGACGCAAACAGACGCGCGCGTTTGGGGTGTTTGTATATGGGCAAGCGCGCGCGAATGTGTAATGGGACTGATAAGGGGGGGGGTATGTACTCCCGTCGTCGGTTTTTGCGCATGCAAAAAGCGGCACTTTTTGCTGATTAGACTTTAATACAAGATTAAGCTGTTGCGAAAAGCTTAATCTTCTTTTACAAAAATCTTGTAGAGGCGGTCTAAGTCTTGGCGTGAGAAATAGTCTATCTGGATTGTGCCTTTTTCGAGGTTGCCCTTCAAAGTGACTTTTGTGCCGAGCGCAATAAGAAATTGGTGCTCAATAAAATCTATGTCCGGGTCTTTGGGCTTTTCAGCCGGCTTTGCTTTTTTTGCGCTCTGTGCTTTTTCGCCGTTAAGTTCAGCCGCATATTGCTCGGCTTCTCTTACAGACATATTCGATCCTGTAATGCGCGCAAACAGAATGCGCTGGTCAGACGGGTTAGAAACCGAAAGCAGTGCACGTGCGTGTCCGGCAGAGATTGTGCCGGCGGCAACCGCATTCAGCATGTCTTCAGGCAGCTTCAAAAGGCGCAGGGCGTTTGCAACTGTAGAGCGCTTTTTGCCCACGCGCAGGGCGGCTTCTTCCTGGCTCAAGTTTGAAAGCTGCATAAGCTGCTGGTACGCCCTCGCCTCGTCTATCGGGTTCAGGTTTTCGCGCTGAATGTTTTCGATTAATGCAACTTCAAGTTTCTTTTCATCAGAAAAAGTGTTGAACACAACAGGAATCTGCTCAAGACCGGCAAGCTTTGCTGCTCTTGTGCGGCGTTCGCCTGCAATTATGTAGTAAGTGCCGTCGCCCGCGTCTTCAACAAGCACAGGCTGAATAACGCCGTGAAGCTTGATTGAATCGGCAAGTTCCTGGAGTGCTTCGTCATTGAATTCGGTGCGCGGCTGAAAAGGGTTTGGCTTTAATTTTGAGACTTCAAGCATAACAGGCGTGCCTGCCTGAACGTTTGCGCCTGAAGTTACCGGTACATCAGCTATGTCAGCCTCGCCGAAATCGCTGGCGGTATCATTAAAAAGTGCGCTTAAACCTTTTCCAAGCCTTGGTTCCTGCTTAGCCACGGTTTATCACCTCTTGTGCAAGCAGCTGATAGCTTCTTGCGCCGATGCAGTCTGCATCATACTGGCAGATTGGAACACCATGCGAAGGTGCTTCAGAAAGGCGGACATTTCTCGGGATAATTGTAGAAAAGACCTTGTCTGCAAAATAAGTCTTAACCTGCTGAACAACTTCCTGGGCAAGGCGGGTTCTTGAATCATACATAGTAAAGAAAATTCCGCCGATTTTCAGCTTCTGGTTGAAAGACTTTTGAACGCGTTTTACGGTCTGCAACAACTGGGTGATTCCCTCAAGTGCAAAATATTCACACTGCATAGGAATTAAAACTTCGTCAGCTGCAGTAAGTCCGTTTAATGTAAGAATGCCGAGTGACGGCGGACAGTCTATAAGAATATAGTCGTATTTTGGTACAACAGGAGCTAATGCGCGTTTTAAGAAAAACTCACGGTGGTCTTCGCCGACAAGTTCAACTGCGGCACCAGACAAATCAATTGAAGCCGGTATAGCAGAGAGACCAGGAACAACAGTTCTTTTAATTGTCTGTTCTGGTGTTGCGCGGTTCATAACAAGTTCATAAACGGTAGGCTTATCTTTTTCTATGCCGACGCCGGAAGACATATTGCCCTGAGAGTCAAAATCGACTAGCAGAACCTTTTTTCCGGCAAGAGCAATATATGCTCCGATATTGATTGCTGACGTTGTTTTACCAACGCCGCCTTTTTGATTAACAAAAACGCAGATCTTTCCCATAATTTAAGTATATCAATTTTTTCCTATTGAGTATATATTATTTTTATTATGTCTGATTTTTCTGATCTTAGAAAGCTTTTTTTTGAAGAAACTTCCGGTTTTTTAAGGGGAATTATTTCAAATCCTGTAAAAAATGCTGAATTTAAAAAGATTCGGATAACACCTGTGAGTGTTAAGGGCAGTTTGTGCTTTCATGTTGAACGCTTTACCGAAAAACAGGCGTTCCAAATCAATATGACGGATACCGAAGTCTTCGCTTTTATTGAGGAAATGATTCCTGGCGTCTACAAGCAGGCTGTCTTTGAAACAACGACAGAGACAATTTCGGTTCTGGCAAATAAAAAAGGCAAAGTCTCAATAATCAAAAAAACTGCCGCCCAAAAGCCCTGTCCTGCCGGCAAATGCGCCGAAAAGCCCGAAATAAATTCTCAGAACAGAAAAAAACAGTATATTCTGCAGGAAGGCGTCCCCGTTCCTTTTTTGGTTGAACTTGGCGTAATGACAAAAGAAGGTGCGGTTTCTGCGCCGAAATATGACAAATTCCGCCAGATAAACAGATTTCTTGAATACATTGATGATGTGCTCGAAAATGTTCTGCTTGAGGCTGACGGCTCTAAAAAGTCTGAGATTTCGATAATCGATTTTGGCTGCGGAAAGTCTTATCTGACTTTTGCGGTTTATTATTATCTGACCGTATTAAAGAAAATTCCAACGCGGATTGTGGGATTAGACCTTAAAACCGAAGTCATAGAGCATTGCAATGCACTTGCAGAAAAGCTCGGCTACAGTTCGCTGAAATTTCAGACCGGCGACATAGCACAATTTGAGGAAAACACAGGCTTTGACTTGATGATAACGCTTCATGCCTGCGATACCGCTACAGACTACGCATTAGCGCGCGCCGTAAAATGGAAAATTCCTGTTATTTTGTCTGTGCCTTGCTGCCAGCACGAACTGAATAAGGCTGTTGAAAAGCAGTCTGCCGCGCCAGAATTTGCCGCGCTGCTCAAATACGGGATAATCCGCGAGCGGTTCTTAAGTCTTGCAACTGATGCCATGCGCGCTGAACTTCTGGAAAGCTCAGGCTATTCTGTGCAGCTTCTTGAATTTATCGATATGGCGCACACACCGAAAAACATTCTGATCCGTGCCGTCAAAAAGCGCGGCTCTAAAGGCTCAGAGACACAGGCATTTTCAGACTTAA
>CAMJMF010000245.1 GCA_946406925.1 uncultured Spirochaetales bacterium
TGCCTTTTGTTGTTGCTGCAAAAGGTTTGCTTGACGATATTATCACAACAGCAGATTCAAACCCGCCGCAGAATTACAAAGGCCAGCTTAAAGGGCTTAAAGCCGGAAGTGACGATGCACAGGAAACACCACAGATCCGCAATCAGTCCATTCTTAAAGGTGCGTCAAACAACATTAAGAGCGGAAATGTTGCAGAACTGAACGACATTGTTACTTTCTATCACCCGGATTCAGAAGGCAAATATCCTGGCCGCCGCTATGTAGTAGATGCGGTTAAACTTATGAACATTGTTTATAACTGCCGCCTTATCACAGAAAGCGACGATGTTAAGGGTGCGCCACTTGTGCCAGACGCACAGGTTACAACTAACCCGAAGGCAATCAAGCCAAAGACTGTTAAAGGCTGGCTTGCAACTCTTGCTGATTCACTTGCAAAAAACGCAATTATCAGCGATGCAGATTTTACAAAAGAAAATTTGCAGGTTGGAATCAACAGCGAAAATCCAAAGCGGCTTGATTATGTTTTCCCGTGCAAACTTTCCGGCAATGTGGAAGTTATCAGCGGCGATATTTATTTTGGTTTTTATCTTGGATAAAAACTTGTAAAAGAGAGGTGAATTTATGGCAGCAGTTGGCGGCCCTGTAGAGAGCATTACTATAAACGGCAGAAACTTTGTCTGTGACAGTGAAGACGATGTTTCTATTACCCCTAAAGGCTTCAACAACGAAGTGAAGCAGAACGGGGATGGCACAACGCGCCTGGTAAAAAGCTGGCACGTTGGAAGCATTGAAGGCTTAAACATTACCATTGATGAACAGGCGGGCGACCTTGAATTCTTGCAGGATTTGCAGAACAAGTGCGAGTTTGTACCTGTTCAGTGTACACTTGTAAACGGTGTAGTTTACAACGGCACAATGCAGATAACAGACGCTGTGAAACTTTCAACAAAAGAAAGTACGGCAGAAGTTACGCTGAATGGCGATGTTGAAAAGTTATAATTTTTAAGGCAGGGAAAAACAAACCCCTGCCAGATTATTTTTTTTTGAGGTGAACAAATGGCAGACGAAAAAAAGACAACAGGCGAAACTATGAGCGCAGAACTTGCAGAACAGGAAATTGCAAGATGGGCTGAAGACAACGATATTGATATTGTAGGCGCAGGTTTTAGCGATACAGACAAACTTGCTTTAACAATGACAAAAGAACGCCTTGTAAAATCAATGCAGCGTGGCTTTTTGAGCATAAACGACAAGGGAAACTTTGTTTATACAGTTTCACAGAAAAGCCCTGCTGGATTTGCCGGAACAAGCGTTGAAATTGTGCCGCCAAATGGCCGCGCTTATATGGGAATTGATAACTATAAAACACAGCAGATGAATCATAAAATTGTTGCTATTTGCAGCGCAATGACAGGAAAAGACATTGGCTGGTTCTCAAATCTCTACAATACCGACTACAAAGTATTTACAGGTATTGCGCAGCTTTTTATGAGTGCCTAACCGTTCCTGTTGCACGGGGTGGAAGTGAAAAAAAAGTTCCGGCTTATGATGGAGTGCCGGACATGATACGGCAAATATATGTTGAATATCATTTACCAATTCCACCCTATGACATGACTGTTAGGGAAATTCTATTCTGGTATAAACCTTTAATCCCGGAATTAACACAAACGCAAAAGGAAATCAAGAAAAAGAGAAATGGCAAGCCGTTATGAAGTTTCAACAACATTTGCATTAGTAGACCGCGCTTCTGCCGCACTTAAAAGTATAGGTGCGAGCGGGGACGCTGTTTCTGGCCGTTTAAATGCAAGTCTGTTGAAAGCGCAAGAGCGGGTTACTGCCTTTGGCGAAACTGCAAAAGCCGCAGGAAAAATGCTTATTGGAATGGGCGTTGCGGCGGTTGGCGCAGGGCTTGTCATTGCTACAAAACAATACGCAGATTTTGATGCCGCTTTACATGGAGCTGGAGCGGCTTTTAGCGATGTCGATTCTTCAGCAGCTGATTTTGAAGAACGGCTGCATGAAATAGGTTTAAGCGCAAGAGCTGTTGCGGCTGCAACAGAGTTTGACGCAAAACAAACCGCTGATGCTATGGCTACACTGGCCCGCGCTGGTGTTGACAGTTCAAATGCTATTGCCCTTCTTCCAGGTGTTGCAGATCTTGCAACCGCAGCTTGTGTTGAAATGAACGAAGCTGTAGGAATGGCGGTCGGCGGCTTAAATGTAATGGGCATGATGAGCGACAACCCGGAAATATTAGCCCAAAACATGAAACGCCTTAGTGATGTTATGGCTTACACAGCAGATAGCGCAAACATGAGCTTAACGGATGTAAGCGAAGCTATAACCGCCGGGGGTGCGTTCTTTAAGACTGCAAACAATGATTTAAATATGTTTAGCGCAAGTTTAACAGCCCTTGCGAATAACTCTATTGTTGGAGCTGAAGCAGGAACGCATTTGCGCAATATTATGACCAATCTTTCCGCCCCTACTGATAAAGCAGCGGCGGCGTTAAAGTCGATGGGAATTGCTACAACAGATTCCAGCGGCAACCTTTTAAGTCTTTCTGATATTGTCGGACAATTTAACAAAGCAATGGTTGGCATGGGTGACGCAGAACGAAATGCAAACCTTTATGCTATTTTTGGAAAACAAAACATTGCAGCTTTTAACGCCCTGCTTAATACTGGAGCGGATGCGCTAGAGGGTTACGCGGCAACGGCGGCAAACTCTACGGATGCAGCCATGCAGAAAGCTGAAGCATTGCGCGGTTCTTTACTTAATAAACTTAATGTTTTAAAAAGCGCATTAACAGAAAAAGGCTTTCAGTTTGTAGACGCTTTTGCAGGAAAAGGCGGCAATTTCATTACAGAGCTTACAGAATCAATTTCTAATTTTGATGTTACGCCGCTTGTAAACGGTCTTACAACTGCGCTTAATGTAATTACAAAGATTGTTCAAACTGCATGGACTTTTAGAGGTGTAATAATTGCCATTGTTACAGCTATGACTACATGGCGACTTGTTACAGATGCCATTGTAATTGCACAAAAAGCGCACAATGTAATTACAACTGTTGCAACAGGCGCACAGATTGCCTACGCTTCAGTTATAAAAGGTTCAACGGCGGCACAAAGCGCACTTGCTTTTGCTACGACTGGAACAAAAATTGCAACTGCTATTTTTACAGTCGTTATGAAGGTTGCGGCTGGCGCAGCTGGTGTTTTTTCTGGAGCAATGAGCGCATTAACAGCGGCTATGATGGCTAATCCTATAGGTTTGATTATTGCCGGAATTGTTGCAGCTGTTGCGGCTTTAATCGGCATTATTGTTCTTTGTGTTAAACACTGGGATTCAATAAGCGCAGCGTTAAAGCGTGTCGGTGACTGGTTTGTATGGCTTGGAACAAGCATTGCAAATTTTGTTGTAGAAGCATGGAATTCTATCACAAACTTTTTTAGCGGCGTTGGCACACGGATTGCAGAATTTGCTTCTTCAGCATGGGAAGCGATAACAGGATTTTT
>CAMJMF010000246.1 GCA_946406925.1 uncultured Spirochaetales bacterium
TGGCAACTTTATTACAGGCGCAATCTGCTATATAAACTACACGACAGGTTCTGTTGAAATCTACAATTGCGGCCACACAAACGTTTTTGCCTGCATGAATGATGAAACAGGCAAGGGCAAGGTTGCAACACTTCAGCCGCCGCTTCCGCCTTTTGGAATGGGAGCAGTAGCAGAAGCAATTACAGCCGCAAAAAAGTGCACTTACCGGCTTGCGATAAAGCCTGGACTTCAGATTAATCTTTATTCTGATGGCTTTACAGATATGCAGAACGATAACGGCGAGCGTTTTGACGAAGACCGCACAAAGGCTTTCTTCGGCGATCTGTTCTCTACAGATTTTGAATCGGCTGAAGCCACAATTGAAAAAGCTGTAAACGGCTGGATTCAGAATTCGCTTCTGCCTGATGACATTACGGTTATGAATATCCGCTTCTAATATAAAGCAGACGATGAACCGTAGCGAATTACACGAATCAATTTTAGAATTTTCTCAGATGAATTTTGCAAGAAGCGGCGGCAAAGGCGGGCAGAACGTAAACAAAGTGAACACAAAAGTTCATCTTATTATGCCTGTTTCTGCCATAAAAGGAATTACCGAAGAAGAACGCGCCCGCCTGCGTGTAAAGCTTTCTGCCATAATAAACAAGAATGACGAATTGTTTTTAGACGCTGATGACGAGCGCTTTCAGGGCAAAAACCGAAGCATTGCGCTTGAGCGGCTTGAAAACCGTATAGCCGCCGCTGTAAAAATTCCTAAAAAGCGGATAAAGACAAAACCTACAAAGGCAGCCAAAGAACGCAAACTCAAGCTAAAGAAAATCCGTTCTGAAATAAAGAAGAACCGCCGTAAAATATTTCTATAATTTGGAGATATTAAACATCCGATTAATATATATAATACACGCTAAGCAATTAGATACTATACTTTTTTCAAGAGGTTCTAATGGAAATAACTAAGGATAAAATCATACTTGTTGTTATTATTGCATTCCTTGCTTTTATGGGTCTTAGAAGCACAAATAAAGAGAAAGCTCTTAATAAAACTCTTCTTAAAGAAGTGACCATCGTAGAAAACGGAACAATCAAAAAAGAAAACGAAAGTAAACTTGTGCTGGTTTCTGGAAAAATCAACTTTGACGGCAGCATCAAATTAGACGAGCTTGATAAGCCGATTAATTCATTCAAGGTAGTAAGAACTGTAAAAGATTTTGTGTCTTATCAGAAAGATGGAAAAAAACACTATGAATGGCGCGAAAGAACAGAAGCCAAAAAAGATCCGTCTGCAGTGCTTGATTTTGTTTATTCAACAGAAAGAATCATAAAACCACAGAT
Source organism: uncultured Spirochaetales bacterium (assembly GCA_946406925.1). Lineage (GTDB taxonomy): Bacteria > Spirochaetota > Spirochaetia > Treponematales > Treponemataceae > UBA1240. The sequence continues at coordinate 1,333 of CAMJMF010000246.1, forward strand.
CGGCGATTTCTGGCTTGATGATAACGGACTTAAGCTTGTTAAGGCTTTTCAGTATTACAACGCAGCTGAAGACGTCGGCGGCTTAAAATGGAACGGCATGGAATATACAAATCCGGGACACGACGACGGAGAAGAGGGCGATGTAAGCATTTCGTACTATTACTTTGACCTTGATAAATACGACACTCTTTCAATTCTTGCCCAGCAGAACGGAAACAGTTTTGCTCCATATAGAATGGGTAAAAAAGAAATTTACTACGTGTTTAACGGCACAGTTGATACAGAAGAAAAACTTGCAGAAGCACTTAGCGGAGAAGTAAAGAAAGGCAACCGCGGAAGAATTGCTACAATTGTACTGGTTGTGCTTGTAGGTCTTCTGCTTGTTTACAACAACAGCAAGAAATCATCTGGCAAAGACGGCTCAAAAGCTAAATAAGCAGACTTGAATTAATCTGCCCCGGCTCTGAAACTGTTTCAGAATTCCGGGGCATTTTTTTTGCTTAATGTGCAGAAAAGAATCAGCCTTTTCGCTGTGTATATTCTCTGATTACCCAGTCGTGCTTTTCTAAGTCTATTTCTGTGCCGCAATAGCTGCAAGTTTTTCCTTCAAGAAGAGAAATGCTTGCGCCGCAGCCTCTGCATTTCATAACATAAGGCGAGCAGACAATCTGCGTTTTGCACTCGGCAGACTTTGTGCAAAGCAGCTTAATGTTTTCGCTGGAAACACTGCATTTTTCTCCGTTTAAAGAAACCAGCTTAACAACAGCTTCTACCAGCGCTTTTTGAAGCCCGTTTTCAACCGTATAATTCCGCAGGCTTATGTAGTCAGTCTGTATGTCTATAACATTTTTGTATCTGCTCTGAAGACCGCTGAGGTCGCAGGCTGCAAACGCATTAATTTGGGCGGCATTTTCTGCAAAATGCACAGACGCAAGCTTATTCTGTATATTCGAATAAAACGAAGAAATCGAAAAATACGGGTCAAAGGCTCTTACGCGCTCCTGCATTTTGGTGTCGCTTCTTTCTGCTTTTCTCTGTTTGTCAAGAATCTTTTGCGAAACATAATTGAACGATGCGCTAAGCTGAATAAATGGAAACACAAACGTGAAAAACAGAGCGAGCGCGATGAAGGCAAAAGGCGCAGCCGCTATGATGCAGGTAAAAAGTCCAAGGCTTATGGTTGAGAAAAATCCTGCACCAGATTCCTGCATGAGTTCTTTAAAATTAAAAATGAAATACACAATATAACAGAAGCAGACCACAGCTTCTGTTCCGAGCCAGACATACGGCCCAAGCTTTTTGCGTACACTTTTATATCTGCTGTACTGAACTTCGTAGTCGCTGCGCAGGGCAAAATCTGAGATTTTTTCGTCTAAATCTTCTACCATGAACTTTGTGCCGCAGTAGTCGCAGCCGTCAAGAAGCTGCTCTTTTGTCTGGGGTGAGCCGCAGTTAGGGCAGACAATTTCATTCGGCGTAAGATATTTTGCACCGGCCACCGTATAATGCGCAATGTCGCTGCATGTCTGTGAATATATGATTCTGCCGTTTTTGGAATATTCTGTGCTGGCGGCAATGTCTTCGGTAACGTCTTTTATCATGTATTTGCCGTCTGAAAACTCAGAAGCCGTAACCGGCGGCCGCTCTTCACTGTAGTTTTTTCTGGCAGACTTGAATCTGCACATAATGTTCAGTTTCTGAAGGCGGTTCCGTTTAAGCTCCAGAATGTTTCTGAAAAACTGGGTAATATCATTCTGCACTTTTGGATTTTCCACCGCGTAGTCAGACAGAAAATCTGCATAGTCAGCCCTAAAAATAGAGAACATGTCTTTAGGTTCTGCCTGATTGTTGAGCAGCTCACTCTGCTGGTTTTCATTCCGTTTATTCAGAAAGCCTTTTATATTTTCAATTGCAGGCTCAAGAAAAAACCACGCTACAAACAAAAACATAATGCCGAAAATCGGCATGGCAATTTTTGCAGCAATGCTGGATTCACCACCTCCTGTAAAAGGAGTTTCAATCATAGCAATGCCAAACGCCGCAAGTGTAATTCCAGCTAAAAGTAATTTTAATGTGCTCTTCATGTCTTTTGCTCTCTGTGCCGAATTTGTTGATTTTCTTCTATATAAGTTATGTTATTTATGATAGCACAGTTTTTTTCCGGATAAAAGTG
>CAMJMF010000247.1 GCA_946406925.1 uncultured Spirochaetales bacterium
ATAATCAATTACACCGTTTTTGCTAACCTTTGCTAAACAAAGATAGAAGTAAATATATAAGAAAACAATTTTGCTATAAATTGCTAACCCTTTATATTTTTATTAACATTTTTATTAACATCTTCCGCAAGTGCAGAAACCATAATTTCAACATTGTGTTTTGCAGAATCGTCTAATTTTTCTAAGCTGTTTATCAGATCTTGATATTTGCTTGTTAATGAACTTTCATTTCCGGCAATAAGCCAGTCGCAGGTAACATTCATGTATTGCGCCAACTGCCAGATAAAAGCCCCGGATGGAATTTCTTTTCTGTTTCTCCAGCCGTAATAAGTGGCTTTTGTTTTTTCGCCATTAAAAGCATCGTGCATGAGCGCGTCTATTGTTGTGTTATTGTCTTTGACCCATTGTTTTATTCTGTCAAAAAAAGTTTCGTTTTCCATGCAATTATTTTCCGTTGTGCTTATAAAAGACTTCTACAATGTCATTTATTAGAGCTGCGCTTTTTAAATCCAGCTTGTCTATTTGTGCTAAAAGTTCTTTGTATTGCGAATATTTATCATAAAAATTTTCTGGCTCTGTTTTCGGCTTATTTCCTACCAGTGTATCTAGCGAAACTTCCAGCGCATCCGCAACTTTTTGAAGTTCGCTTAATGTCGGATTTGGATTGCCGTCTTTGGCAAACCACGCTTCAAGCGTTCGTTTATTCACACCGCTTCTTTCCGCAAGCTCTGCATTTGTAAGCCCGCGTTTTTTCTGAATCTCTTTTATCGTTTCCGCAACCATATTCACGGTTATTGTATCGGAAAAACAAAAAACTAAAAATAGTAAAAATACTAAAAAAAGTTTTTTTCTAATAAATTAGTGTATTTACTATTGACAAAACGACATTAAAACCGTATATATGGAATTATGAAACACGAAGTAAATGTCGTTGAACAAAAATTCAACATCACTGTAACCGTATCTGCAAATGAATTAGCAGCAATCGACCGTTATTTACAGCCTTTATGTGGCAAGCGTGGGCCGTTTATTCGGCAGATTATTCTTGAAAAAGTCGGCTATAAGCCAGAAGAAGAAAAACAGCTGGAGCGTAAAGTAAATTGACTAAAGAAGAACTTGCGCTTGCAACTATCGAATTTAAATTAGACCAACTCACACAAAAAGTTGAAAACCTCACTTCAGCTGCTGAAAAAGGGAAAGATCTTCCCGAATGGGTTAGTCTTGCGTTGGCTGTAGAAAAAAAAGGAGGCTGCTCTTTGGCAACATATCGCACCCGGTATTATTTACAGCCTTGTTGTGGAACAAATAGCAAGTTGATTGGCGGCGTAAAATCTTGGCTTAAAGCTGATGTAATTGAATGGCTTGCTGTAGATGATTCAATGCTTGAATTGTATGCCAGGAAATACGGCATAAAAGTAATCAAACATTGACAGGGAGGAGCTTTTGTATAAAAAAGTTTTGAATCCAAAACCGCACCGCAACAGGTATTGCCGCCCGGTTTATGTAGACGGAATTAGATATTTTTCTCTTTGCCAGGCTGCAATAGATTTTGAATTCAGCTATTACCAGTTTTATACAAAAGTTATGAAAAATGACGGCCCTGTTACTTACAGCGGGCATAGCGTAGTCTTAGAAAGTTGGGTAAAAAAACACCCAGAATATAAACTTCCAGAACCAAAAGGAGATAAAGACAATGAGTGATTTGAACGCAGTTTATTTGCAGGGGCGACTTACAAAAGATGCTTCAGTAAATTATTTAAGCAATAACAGTTGTGTAGTAACACTTTCTTTAGCAGTAAACAAAGATTATCGCAATCGTACTACTAACGAATGGGAGCGAACAACCAATTTTTTTGATGTAAGTTATTGGGGTGATTCTGCAAAAAAAAACTTGCCCGAATACACAAAAGGCCGTGAAGTTTTGGTAGAAGCAGAATTGAAAACTTCTTCATGGGAGAAAGACGGTAAAAAATATTCTCGCACGGAAATTCGTGCAAGTCGTGTTAGACCGTTGCGCAGACCAGGTGAAGGAAAAAGAACAAACAACGAACAGCCGCAGAATTCATATTCACAAACCCCTGGTTATGCAAGCGCACCGCCGCAGGCTCCGAACTTTGACGATATGCCGCCGGATGATATGGCGGACGAAGAAAACCCGGAAGGTATTCCGTTCTAAAAACTTTTTATAGTGTTTTTTTTTGAAAAACGCTTGACAGATTTCTAAAAGTATCGTAACATATACTTGTAAACGGTTGAAAGTATCGTTTACAAAGGAGCAAACAAATGATAATAACAACGACTAACAAAAAAGGTGGCACGGGGAAAACTACCCTTAACACCTTGCTTGCAGAGTTTCTTTATCAGCACGGGCAAAAAGTGTTGATAATCGGGCTTGACCCAAATTGCAGTATTTCCGAAGTTTACGGAAAAGTTCTGCAAGACCAGAATTCAAAACTTCTTCTTACAGGCCGTGAAGTTCAGCCGTATTTGCTTAAAGAACATACAAGCGGCGGAACATTATCAATCATTCCAGAAGATCTTGATTTATCCATGCTTTCAAATGTGATGGACACAAAATTGAAACATGAAATTAAAAAACAAGGCTTTGCGGAAAAATACGACTATATCATCATCGACCCGCCGGGAACTTGGAACGCGCAGACCCGCAACGCTGTTTTTGCAGCTGATACAATCATTGTAAGCGGCAAATGTTCGCCGCTCGACTTCAAAGCAACACTTCAGTACATGGACACATTGCAGGATTGTTGCCTTGAATCAGAAGTTTTTGTTGTCTGCAATGCTTACAACAAAAATCGCGACCCTGGCAATATTTGGGAACAGTATAAAAACGCTTTTGGCGATTTTATGATTGAAAATCCTATTCCGCTTGTGAATAGCTTTCAGAAGCTCGTTCAGAATCCAAATTATAAAATCCCTGTAACTGTAGAAAAGCGCATGATGAATTTTATTCAGACTGTAACAGGCAAGGAGTGGGCATAAAATGGCAAAGTTTTCAAATAACAATCTTTCAACAATAAAGATTCCGCTTGAACAAATCCGCGAAGAAAGCGGCAATGTTCGCAAAGAATACGACTGGCAGGAAATTGAAAATCTCGCAAAAAGTATTCAAGCAAACGGCCTTCTTAATCCTCTTACGGTAAAGCCGGGCGTAATTGAACCGGGCTTAGGTAAGAATGTTTATGAATTGATTTGCGGTCATCGCCGTTTACGCGCTCTTGCACTTTTGCAAAAACAGGGTGTTGATGTTGGCCTTGTAGAATGTTGCATTCGTACTGGTGATATTTGGACGCTGCAAATGATTGAGAATATCCAGCGCACAGATTTAACCGCCCAGGACAAAGAAAACGCAATCCGCGAAATGCTCGAAAAAGGTCTTTCCCAAAAGGAAATAGCAGACCTTCTTTCAAAGCCAATCAGCTATGTTTCTGACATTGTGGCAGGAACAAAAGTGCGC
>CAMJMF010000248.1 GCA_946406925.1 uncultured Spirochaetales bacterium
GTCATTCTATGCGTGTTGCCGAATATGCAAAAAAAATTGCGGCAGCCGCCGGAAAAGACGAAAAATTCTGCGAAGATATCTATTATTCGGGACTTCTTCACGATGTAGGCAAAATCGGTATTTCAAAAAGCATTATCAATAAAACCGGCAGACTTTCTGAAGAAGAATTTGCTGAAATCAAGAAGCATCCTGTAATCGGCAAGCAGATTCTTTCAAGCATTTCTAAATCGCCATATCTTTCTATTGCGGCAAATTCTCACCACGAGCGTTATGACGGCCGCGGTTATCCGGAAGGCTTAAAGGGTGAAGATATTCCAGAAATTGCGCGTATTATTTCTGTTGCAGACTCTTACGATGCCATGACTTCAAAACGAAGCTACCGCGACCCGATTCCGCAGCAGAAAGTACGCGAAGAAATAGTGAAGGGCGCGGGCACACAGTTTGATCCTGAATTTGCAAAAATTATGCTTCATCTTATAGACCTTGATACTGAATATATGATGAAGGAGCATGAAGAAGTCACAGAACTTTCGGGCAAGAATGAGCTTCACTGCGGCGAATATAGGGCAGATAAATCTGAAGGTATTCTGCTTTCTCAAAATATTACAAAGATTCATTTTCATTTTGTCTCTGACAAAGATAGTGCAAGCCTTGATTCTATTCCGACCTTTGTTGTCTTTGACTCGCTTGATGCACGTATCCACGAGACAGAAGACAAGCAGAAAGACCTGCTTTATATGGAATATGGCACAATCCGTTTTGACGGAATTACCGAATGCGGTGCGGCGCGTGACATTAAGCTTGACTATTTGAGACCAGCTTCTGACTCTGTTGATTTTGTTGAGGAATATAAAAAGGGTTTTGACTATGACATTGAGGCGGTGCGCATAAAAGACCACATGATGCTGACTATTGAGTCGCCGCTAAATCATCTCTGCTTTATTATGGCACTGCCTGATAATTCGCATTACTGCTACCTTGGGCTTACGGGCGCGCACTGTACTTTTAGCAATGTTGAGATTCACAAACAGCCGGATCTTATGCCGCTTGATTATATTCCGCGTATTGCGCCTGAGCTTAATTATATTACCGGCTCGGAAGGTGATGTTCCGAGTATTCAGATTGATGACTGGCGCTCGGCTTCTACAGATGGAATTCTTGTTCAGGAGCGTATGTCTATAAGCTTTCATACAATGAGCCTGCCGACGGCGCGGCTTATATGGCACTGCCCGTTTTTGTGCCTGTTCTATTCTGATGATAAAAAAGTCGGCGGCGCCGGTTTTAAGGAATTTGCGCTTATCCGTCTTGACGGCGAACACTGGGAATCTGATGACAAGGCAAGCAATTCTATGATTATCAATAAGACTGATAATTTTGAGAACTGGGACACCTGGAAAAAACTGAATAAGGCTGGAATGGACTGCAAAGTGAACCTTCACCGCGAAAGCCGCCGCATTACGGTTACAACTGAAAATGCGGGAATTGCAATCCGCAGTGTTACTATTCTAAAAGAAGATATTCCTGAAATTTATGTTGCGCTTACCGGCGACCAGTGTGTTCTAACAAACATAAGACTGTCGTAGTCTGCCACTGAGCTGGGCGCGCAAAGTGTAGGTGCAGGGCAGCACAGAAGCACTGCCGGAATCTATTCCCAATACACCCTAAATATGATATTCTGAAGCCTGTAAGCCCGAACTTGATTCGGGTTCTATTCGTGCCGAGGTTTTGATACCCCGACGCCGCTAGAAGCTTCGCTGCGAGTCTGCGTCGAAACAAAGGGGTATCAAAGCCGAGTGCAATTACTTATTAAGAACAACAACCTCGTTGCTCTGCGGCGAGGTTGTTGATTCAATAAAAACGAGGAACTACAATGAAACTCTGGGAAACTGGCGCAATTTACAAAAACGGAAAACTTACTGCCGCTGATGCACCTTCTGCTGACGGCGCAAAAAAGACAATTGCTTATTCTATTTTACAGAAACACAATACTTCTGGCGATGATAAAAAATTAAAAATCAAATTCGATAAAATTACATCTCACGATATTACTTATGTCGGAATTATCCAGACGGCGCGCGCTTCTGGCTTGGAAAAATTTCCTATCCCTTATGTTTTGACAAACTGCCACAACTCGCTCTGCGCGGTCGGCGGAACAATCAACGAAGACGACCACATGTTCGGGCTTACTTGTGCGCAAAAATATGGCGGCATCTACGTTCCGCCGCATCAGGCTGTAATCCATCAGTTTGCGCGCGAAATGCTTGCTGAATGCGGCGCAATGATTCTTGGTTCAGACAGCCACACACGTTACGGTGCGCTCGGTACAATGGCAATCGGCGAGGGCGGCGGTGAGCTTGCAAAGCAGCTTTTGAACAAGACTTACGATGTTGCTTATCCAGGTGTTGTTGCTGTTTATCTTACAGGCAGCCCTGTTCCTGGCGTCGGTCCTCAGGACGTTGCACTTGCAATTATTAAGGCTGTTTTTGACAACGGCTATGTAAAAAACAAGGTAATGGAATTTGTAGGCCCTGGCGTTGCAAACCTTTCTGCTGATTTCCGTATTGGTGTTGATGTAATGACTACAGAAACCACATGTCTTTCTTCTATATGGAAAACAGATTCTAAGGTTGAAGAATGGTACGCAATTCATGGCCGCCCGGAGGCTTACAAAGAGATTAATCCTGGTGAAGGTGCTTATTATGACGGCGCAATCGAAATTGATTTAGGCGAAATCCGCCCGATGATTGCAATGCCGTTCCATCCGTCTTGCGCATATACAATCGAAGAAGTTAACAAAAACCTGATGGACATTCTTGAAGAAACCGAAAAACGCGCCAAAGTTTCATTCGGCGATAAGGTGAACTTCTCTCTTAAAAACAAGGTTATTAACGGAAAACTTTATGTAGATCAGGGCGTAATCGCAGGCTGCGCCGGCGGCGGCTACGAAAATATCTGCGCGGCGGCAGACATTCTTAAAGGCAAAGATTCTGGAAACGGAAAATTCCTGCTTAATGTTTATCCTGCATCAATGCCTGTCTACAAGGCTCTTATGGAAAACGGCGCATTCAGCGCGCTAATTGATGCCGGCGCAATCGTTAAGACTGCATTCTGCGGTCCATGTTTTGGTGCAGGCGATACACCTGCAAACGGCGCTTTCAGTATCCGCCACTCAACAAGAAATTTCCCGAACCGCGAAGGCTCAAAGATTCAGAACGGACAGCTTTCAAGTGTTGCGCTTATGGACGCACGCTCAATTGCAGCTACAGCAGCAAACAAGGGCTTTCTTACAGCCGCCACTGAATTTGCTGCAGATTTTTCTCAGAAGAAGTATTTCTTTGACAAGTCAATCTACGAAAAACGTGTTTACGATTCTAAGGGCGTAGCTCATCCTGAAGTTGAGATTCAGTTTGGTCCTAATATCAAAGACTGGCCGGAGCAGAAAGCGCTTGCCGATGACATCTTAATCAAGGTT
>CAMJMF010000249.1 GCA_946406925.1 uncultured Spirochaetales bacterium
CTGACCGGCAGACATTTTTGTAAAGTCTGAATACATGCAGCTGTCCCAGCAGCGGAAACGTCTGATGCCAGAACCTGTGTCAAAGTCGCGGATGTCGTAGCACTGACAGGTCGGGCAAACAAAGGTACAAGTTCCGCAGGCAAGACAAGTCTCTGAAAGCTCGCCCCAAACTTTTGCATTGAACACAGTCTTGAGGTTTTTCTCGTCAAAAATTGCATTATCAGGCATTTTTATAGGAAGCTTTGCAACTTCTGCCTTGATTGCAGCTTTTGCGTCTTCTACAGCTTTTTCTGCAGTGGCATCTTCTGCAAGACCGCAACCGCCTGCAGCAACTTTTGCAAGCAGAGCTTTGCCCTTCTCGCTTACTGCTTCAAAATAATAGTTACCGTCTTTTTTCCAGGCACGGGCATCAACAGCACCGTCTTTAGAGCCCGGGTTTGCGGCATCAATTCCGATATTCTGGCAGAAGCAAGTCTGTGCAGGCTTTGCACATGCCATAGCAATTATCGTTGCATGCTCACGTCTATTCTTATAATAAGTGTCAACCGGCTGCTGCTTAAGATAAACATTGTCTAAAACAGCAAAGCTCTGAACGTCGCAGGCACGCACGCCGAAGATTACAAAATCTTCGTGCTCTTTGCGTGTGTCAATTACTTCAATGTTTTTGCCGTTCATCTTAAGCTCAAACAGGTTTTCGGTCTGCGGAAAGAAAAAATCTTTTGCACTGCGGCTTGTATTAAGGCAGTCTGCATATTCAACGCCTTCTTTCCATTCCTTGTAGTTTGCGGCAAAGTTTGAAGCAGCGCCGCTTGAATCGTCTTTGACCGGCAGATAAAGCTTTTCTACTTTAGCCAAAGCTGCAAGAAAATCATTCAATTTATTTTCAGCAAGTCTGTACATCATTCAGCCCCCTTTGAGGCTTCGCGCGCTTCTGCACGCTCGTAAACGACACCCGGCTCAACGTCGTTTTTGTCAAAAATATTGAGTGGTGCGCGTGTTTCGGTATCTTCACCAGCCTGAAATTCACCGTAAAGTTCGTTTATATCTTTGATGAACTTGCGGTTAAGCAGATGAAGCGGAATGTTCTGCGGACATACGCGGCTGCATTCACCGCAGTCTGTACAACGGCCTGCTACATGGAATGCGCGTATAATATGGAACATATTCTCTTCAAAGCTGTCTGCAGCTGCTTTTTGAGAGATGCCGCTTTCAGGGTTGTCGAAAACGCAATGCTCGCATGAACAAGCCGGGCAAATGTTGCGGCAGGCGTTGCAGCGGATGCACTTTGAAAGCTCGCCGCGCCAGAATTCATAGCGCTCATCCGGGCTCATCGCTTCAAGTTTTGCAACTTCATCAAAGCGTTTTGAATCTTTTATCTCGCCTTCTTCACCAATAAGCTCGTCATACACAACATGCTTTGTGCTTTTGCAGACTGCACAGCGGTCTGTAGGTTTTGCGTCAGCAATAGTTCCGCCCTCAGGCACAGTCTTGAAATCACCGCAAGGAACACCGATTACATACACGTTGTCGCGCAGAATGCGGTGCTCTTTTAACAGCTGGTTGAAGCTGTATGTATCGCAAGGCTTTAAGAAAACTGCAATTTTGCCTTCGTTAGGTGCACCGTTTGCCTTTACCGGGCGAGACTGTGCAATCATATACTTCGAAAGGTTTGAACAGCAGAAATCGTTGTAGACAAATTCTGCATCAAGCTGTGCTTCAGATGTGAACACTCCCGGAGTCACGTCATATTCGAACAAACCTTTTCTCCAGCCTGCAACGCGTGTTACAGTTCCGTCTTTAAGAAGGGCCTTTGCGCGTTCAAGCATTTGTTTTGTTACTGCTTCTTGCATCTTAAGTCCTCCAGGCGTTTATTTTTGCCGAGCTTTGTAATTGTCTCAGCGAATTCATTCATTGTCTTTGCAAATTTTGCACCTTCTGCGGCGCTGACCCATTCAACGCGTGTGCGTCCTTTCTCAATGCCGAGAAAGTCGAGCATGCTGAAAAGCAGTGTCATGCGGCGGCGTGCAAAATAGTTGCCGCTTGTATAGTGGCAGTCACCAGGGTGACAGCCGCACATAATTACACCGTCTGCGCCGCGCTGAAAAGCACGGAGAATGAACATCGGGTTTACGCGGCATGAACACGGCACACGTATAATCTTTACGTTTGCCGGATAATTCAAGCGGTTTGTTCCGGCAAGGTCTGCACCTGCATAAGAACACCAGTTGCAGCAGAATGCCACGATAGTCGGGCGCCATTCTGCCTGAGTTTCTTCTATCGACATATTGCATCAACCTCCGCCATAATTTGCTTATTACTGAATCCTTTCAAATCCATTGCGCCAGAAGGACAGGCAACTGTACATGCACCGCAGCCCTGGCATACAGCTTCGTTTACACTTGCCACACGTCTGATAAGTGTAGAACGGTTAGGTCCGCGGAATTCTTTGTCGCTGTAAGTAATTGCACCATAAGGACAAACCTTCTCACAAGAAGAACAGCCGTTACACATATTCTCGTTAGGGTGAGCAACACAAGGGTTGCCGAGAAGCTTGTCTTTAGCAAGAACACCGACAACCTTTACAGCTGCGGCACTTGCCTGTGCAACAGTTTCTGGAATATCTTTTGGTCCCTGACAGCAGCCTGCTAAGAAAATGCCGGCTGTAGGGCTTTCTACAGGACGGAGCTTTGCATGAGCTTCTGTGAAGAAGTCGTTTGTATCCATACTTGCAGTAAGCATTGTTGCAAGCGGGCGCGCAGTCTTATCAGGCTCAATTGCAGCTGCAAGAACAACCATGTCAGCCTTAATTTTGAGCTGCTTGTTCTCAATAAGGTCAGAACCCTGAACAAGAAGTGTTCCGTCTGCCTGCGGGGCAACCTTGCCGACCATGCCTTTGATGTAGTGTACACCGTACTGCTCTACAGCGCGGCGGTAGAATTCGTCAAAGTTTTTGCCCGGCGTGCGCACATCAATATAGAAGACATAAACTTCTGTGTCCGGGTATTTTTCGCGCGTAAGCATTGCATGTTTTGCCGTGTACATACAGCAGATTTTTGAGCAATATTCTTTTCCGCCTTTTGTGCATGGCGGCGCTTCGCGGCTGCCCACACACTGAACAAAAACGATTGTGTGCGGATGCTTTCCGTCTGACGGGCGGAGCAATGTGCCGCCTGTAGGGCCGGCCGCGTTCGTGATGCGCTCAAATTCAAGCGACGTAACAACGTCTTTGCTCTGCGAATAAGCGAATTCGTCATATTTTTCGATATTAATCGGGTTATAGCCTGTAGCAACAACGATTGCACCGTACTTTTTCTCGATTACTTCGTCTTTCTGCTTGTAATCTATTGCGCCAGCGCCGCACACTTTTGAGCAGATACCGCATTTGCCTGTCTTGAGCATCATGCAGTAGTTTGCGTCGATTGTAGCAACCTTAGGCACAGCCTGCGCAAACGG
>CAMJMF010000250.1 GCA_946406925.1 uncultured Spirochaetales bacterium
AATCGAACCCGTCTTTCGACCTTGAGAGGGTCACGTCCTAGCCGATAGACGAAGGGACCAATAACAGCTGCATATAAAAAAAGCTGAACGCTTCGGTTCAGCTTTAGTTCCCCAAGGAGGATTCGAACCCCCACAATCAGAACCAGAATCTGAGGTGCTACCATTACACAATCGGGGAATATTGGAACGAAAGATAACATATATGCTTTCGCAAAAAATGTCAAGCATGTTTCAAAAAAACTTTTTGGGGAAAGACACCCCTCTTCTCGGAGGCGGGGGTTTCTTTCCCCAAACCCCTATCTTCCCCAGCACCGCTTAGGGGCTTACCGCCCCTAAGAACCCCGGATTAGCTGTTAAATAGCTGTCTGTTACTAATACTGCAGGTTTTTGCTTAACTTGTAACCGGTACGCAATGCTGCAAGTTTTTGCGGGATTTCCGCAGCAAGTGCGGGAATGACACAATTTCCCGAAATAGTGCTTAGATGCCGAAGATTGAGGCGTATTCTTTTAATGCGCCGTCGATCTGGCCGGCAAGAACTTTTTTGGTAAGAACTTTGCCGAGCTGAACGCCTTCCTGATCAAAGCTGTTCAAGTTCCATACAAAACCCTGGAACATAATCTTGTTCTCGTAGTGAGCAAGAAGTGCGCCCAAAGATTTTGGTGTAAGCTGTTTGCCGTAAATAAGGCTTGAAGGTCTTCCGCCAGGAAAGTTTTTGTTCGGGTTCTCGTCAGATTTTCCGCAGGCAAATGCAACAATTTGAGCTGCAAGGTTTGCGCAAAGCTTTTTCTGGCTTGTTGAGCCGTCAACAACAACGTCTTCGCCAGACTGGCTGTCGCCAAAGCCGATGAACTGAAGCGGAATAATGTCTGTGCCCTGATGCAGAAGCTGATAGAACGAATGCTGGCCGTTTGTTCCAGGTTCACCGAAAAGAACAGGTCCTGTCTGGTAATTGATTTTCTCGCCGAAGCGGTTGACCTGCTTTCCGTTTGATTCCATATCAGCCTGCTGAAGATGAGCCGGCAGGCGGTTCAAAGCCTGACTGTACGGCAAAATTGCAGTTGAAGGATAGCCCTGTGCGTTGCGTTCGTAAACACCGATAAGAGCGTCGAGCATTGACGGGTTTTTCTTGATGTCGGCATTTGTCGCAGTCTTGTCTGCTTCATGCGCACCTTCAAGAAACTGCGCAAAAACGTCTGCACCAAAAGCAAGCGACATTACAGTTCCGCCGACAGCAGACGTAGAAGAGAATCTTCCGCCGATAAAGTTGTCAATATAGAAAGAAGCAAGGTATCCCGGGTTATTTGCAAGCGGGCTTGTCTCGCTTGTTACGGCAACCATGTGCTTAGAAGCGTCGAGTCCTGCTTTTTTAAGATAATCTTTTACAAAAAGTTCGTTCGCAAGAGTTTCCTGCGTTGTTCCGCTTTTTGAAACAAGTACGAACAGAGTCTTTGCAGGATTGATGCTCTGCATAACAGCTGCGCCGTCATCAGGGTCAACATTTGAGATGAATTTTGCGTTCATCTTGAGGCAGCCGTTCTTGCGTGCCCAGCCTTCAAGTGCAAGATACATTGCTCTTGGGCCCAAGTCTGAACCGCCGATACCAATCTGAACTACAGTGTCAAATTTTTCGCCTTTGGCATTTGTAATTTTGCCTGAATGAACTTTTTCTGCAAATGCAGCAATATTGTCCTGCTGTGTCTGGTAGAATGTGCGGAGGTTGTTGCCTTCATAGATTACATCTGCGCCAAGCTGACCACGCAAAAGATGGTGAAGAACCTTGCGGTTTTCTCCTGTGTTGATTACTTCGCCTTCATAAAGTTCCTTGAACTTTGCAACAAGCTCTGCCTCGTCTGCAAGTTCCTGCAAAACAGAAAGAATCTGTGCATTCACTTCTTTTGCAGCATAGTTATATGTAAGACCAGCTGCCATCGGAACAGAAAATTCCTTTACGCGTTTTGCATCAAGAACATCTTTCAAAGAAACCTGTCCTTTGAGCGAGAGCATTTTTTTATACGCAGCGAGCGTATCAGCATTTCCCCAATTAGCCATAAAAACCTCTATCTATCGATTATTAAGCTGATTAATTCAAGTTAAATCAGCGGTTGTTACCAATTATTGAGTTATTCGTCAAGTTCCGGGATTTTCAGTTTGAGGGCATCGAGAAAATCTTCGCCTGTTACGCCCTCTCTAAGACAGCAGAAAACACAGTTGTCTCTGCCGGTAATTGTGCCGAGCACTTCATCAAAAGCCAGGCTGTCTACGGCAAGAGAAACCGCATCAGCATGACCTGAATATGTTTTGATTACTACCATGTTGCCTGAATATTCTATTGAAATGTAGCCGCGCAAAAAGTCCTGAACGACGGTCTGCTCAGATTCCTGACGTTCATCTTCTCCCGGCAGCGTATAAACATAGCCGTTGTGGCCGTCTGAAACTTTACCAACTTTCAAAAGCTTTAAATCTCTTGAAAGCGTTGCCTGCGTTACATCGAAATTTTCTTTCTGAAGATAACCGAGCAGTTCTTCCTGAGATTCTATTCTATAAGTTTTGATTACTTTTCTTATAACCTTGAGCCGGGACAGGCGTTCTTTCACAACTTGCCTTCTTTGAGGAATTTGCATAAATATGCAAAAAATATTCAAAATTGTCAAGATTGCTAAGGGGAAAGACACCCCTCTACTTCGGAAGCGGGGGTTTCTTTCCCCTTCAACCCCTATCTTCCCCAGCACCGATTAGGGGCTTGCTTCGCGCCCCTAATAACCCCCGATTAACTGTAAATAGCAGTCATGTACATAAGCTGTCGGTTTTGCGTATGCAAAAGCGACACTTTTCGCCGATTGGGCTTTATTCGTAGATTAAACTGCTACGAAAAGAGACCTTCCTTGGCCACGGCTTAGGGCTCTGCCCTAAGAACCCGGATTAATCTACAATGATTTGGCGTGTGTACATAAGCTGCCGGTTTTGCCCTTTGTACAAAGCTGTCGCTAGTTTTCGCGAAGCGTAAACTAGCAGGGTTTGCCGAATTTACTTATTCCGTAGTAAAAGCCCAATCGCAAACCCGGTTTTCGCCGAATAATCTTTGTTCTTAGACTAAGCTCATGCGAAAAGAGTTATTATGTCATGGAAACAGTCCATTCTTGATGGAATATACTTTTTCTATGACAGAATCACCTCATTCTGTCACGGAAAAACCTCCTTCCATGACAGAAATAGTCCATTCTGTCACGGAAACACTCCATTCTTGATGGAATATTCTTTTTCCATGACAGAATCACCTCATTCTGTCACGGAAAAGCCTCATTCCAGATGGAATATTCAATATTCCAGATGAATTTGCTGCTTCTTGAGATTTTGCGAATGCAAAATCGACACTTTTCGCCGAATAATCTTTGTTTTTGGAATAACCTCATGCGAAAAGAGCCATTCTGTCACGGAAAAGCC
>CAMJMF010000251.1 GCA_946406925.1 uncultured Spirochaetales bacterium
GATACAGCAATAAGAGAAAACTGCAAAGAAAGCGGCACGCCCAGTTTTATTGTCTGCACAATAATATGCCTGTTGATTCTCAAATCAGACTTATTGAACTTAAAATATTCATTAAATTTGAATGCATACGCAAGACAAAGAATATTAGAAACAAACTGAGAAATTAGTGTTGCAATACCGGCGCCCAGAATGCCTTGTTTGAACACACAGACAAAAAGCAGATCAAGCAGCACATTCAGAATGCATGTAAAAATCAAAAAATACAAAGGCGTTCTTGAATCACCAAGGGCGCGCATCATTGAAGAAATGTAATTATAAACCGAAACAAACAAAAGTCCGGCGCACATCAGTCTGATATAAATCAGCGCATCATCAAAAATGTTTTCCGGCGTATCAAGAAGATACAGAACCGGTCTTGAAAGAAAAAAAGCAAGAATACCCACAGACAGAGGCAGACAAACCATAATATAGCCGGTATTTGTTATGCAGTTTTTCACATTATTTATGTCTCCGCGTCCAAAACTTTGAGAAACAAGAATACCGCCTCCTGCCCCAAAGCCGTTGCAAATGGCAAAGAAAAAGAAAGTCAGAGAACTTGTAACACCAATTGCCGCAAGTGCATCAGCATTAATGAATTTGCCTACAATAATTGAATCCGCAAGATTATAGAACTGCTGGAAAATGTTTCCAATTAACAGCGGAATTGAGAAAACCAAAATAAGCTTAACCGGATTACCGGTTGTCATATTCATTGTGGTATCTTTCATATTTTTCTGGATAATATAGTACTTTCATAAAAAGAATAATAAGCAAATTTTCTTATACATGGTATACTAGAGCTGGCCGAAAACTAAAATTTCCGAATACGTCTACTAAAAGTCACAAAATCGTTACAGGCGGTTGATGGAAAGCGCAGCTTTTTAATTGTATGCTGTTACCAGAAATTGCTTAACGGAACCTCTAAAAACTTCAGTTTTTAGAGGTAACTTTGAAAATGCGATGTTGTAAATCGCGCCATTTTAGCGATTTACAACTCGGCGGCAATCTCTAAAAAATCACGGCAGTGAGTTTTTAGAGATGCCCTTAACGGGAGTAATTATGAATTTTTGTGAAAAATTACAGATTTTAAGAAAAAACAAGGGCTTAACTCAGGAAGATCTTGCTGACAAACTGAATATATCAAGAGCCGCGGTTGCAAAATGGGAAGCCGGTCAATCTTATCCGGATATTTCAAATCTTATTCAGATAAGCAACCTGATGAATGTAACGATTGATTACCTTGTTAAAGACCAGAATTGTGCGGTCTCGCCGGCAACAGGAACAAAAACAAATATTGATGAAATCATAGAGTTCAGGCTTGAGGCGAACATCAATACTTATGCGGCTTTTTCAAACGAAACATCATCGACAAGGTTTGACTCACATGATTTCCGCTACGAAAAGGGCTGTTTTACTTACCATGACACTTACGTCGGTGGCGAGCAGTTTGCCGGTGAAGAAGCAGTCTGGAAAAACGGCAAAGCTGTTTATGCTATGAATTATCTTGGACGTGTTTTGGACGAAAAATTCAGCGGAAACTTTTTGAAAGAAGCACTGCGCGCCGCCGACAAAAAAATGCCTTACCGCGGTCCTGAATTTTATCAGTCCGGTGAATATATTTACAAGACGTCTGTCAATGGAACTTTTGAATGGTTTCAGGGCTATGAAGAAATCTACTGCAACGACATAAAAGTTTATGAATGCTACTACCACGGCGGCACCATGCGCGCCTAGCAGCACAAATAATTCACTCAATTTAGAAATGCCAGTCAATGCCGCTTTGCTTCATAATTGCATTTGCGGTATGACGTGATTTGATTTTTGAATCTACTGTAAAATTGCGGTTTGTAATCGGGCTATAATAAATATCGTGGTCACCTTTTCCATGTCTGATGAAACGGCAGCCGTTTTGCACAAGAACTTCGCGAACTTTTTTCTCGTACTCTGCCATTATGCAAGCACCTTTTCATGGCGTTCCACACTAAAATAAAATGAATTAATCGGCGGCGTCTTGTTCAATTCAATAAGTTCTGGAGCAGCGAAACGGACACGTTCTATCAATGCATCAAGAGAACCACCCTCAAGCACAAGCCCCGGAATATCATCGCTTTGCGCAATCCAAACTCCAGCTTCATCGTCCCATGAAAAGTTTATTTTGTATTCCACAAGCTCACCTCCAACCTGCATTATAGCATGCTTTCAAGAGTTTTAACAGAATACACCTTTTACAAAAATTTCTATGCCGATTCCAATAAGAATTATGCCGCCGAGAACACCGGCTTTTGAGCTTAAATGGTTTCCGGCTTTTTTTCCAAGATGCAGCCCCGCAAAGCAGATTGCGAACGTTACAACAGCAATTATGAACGAAGCCGTCAAAGCTTCATGAAACCTGTAATCAGCAATTGTAAAGCCCACAGAAAGCGCATCAATAGAAGTGGCAATGCCCTGCAAAAGAAGCGTTGCAAAGCTAAGATTAATGCAATCAGCTTTTTTGATTCCGCCGTCTTCACCGCTTGCAGCATTTCCGTTGTCAGTTTTTTCTTCGTGTACGGCTTCAAAAATCATCTTGCCGCCAATGTAAAGCAGAAGCAGCAGCGCAATCCACGGAATAAACTTGCTGAATTTACTGAAATATTCGAGGAACGTGTAGACGCAGAACCATCCGGCCAGCGGCATTATAAACTGAAAAAATGCAAAAACTCCGGCGACAAGACACATGCGCTTTTTTTTCATGGCAGATTCGTTTAGTCCGTTCGCCATTGAAACAGAAAAAGCGTCCATTGCAAGCCCCACTCCGAGCAGGACGCTGTTAATAAAGAAAATCCAGCTACAATTCATAGTACTGCCTTAACAAATAGAATTGGCAAGAGCAAAAAAATCCCGGATACGTATCTGTACCCGGGCTATAATTCAGTATCGCTCATGTACAGTCTGAATCCATCTCTTGCTATACATGAGTCTCGCAATTTAACACAAGCCAGGCTGAAACCGGAATGTTGGCTTGTCACGTATCAAACGCTTGCTACTCCCCCATGGAAGTATGCTCATGCTACCGCAATGCACTTCTATGGTCAAGAGCAGTAAAAGAGGATGAGAATTCAATCTTCAGACACTTTTATAAATCTACTAAATTTAATACCACCTTTGCACCGCCACATCTAGGACATTTTGGAATTACAGGAACTGTCCAATTCATGATTCCGTTTATAATTCTAGTTCTTTCAACACCTTGTGCTCTAGTAAAACTATACCAGCATTTACAACAGATAAAGCACGTTCCGTCAAAACAATAGTAACCCATAAACACTCCTTTCATGCATAGGTTTTAGCCAAATATACAAACAAAGCATTAATGTTTTTAGATCTCTGAAGACTT
>CAMJMF010000252.1 GCA_946406925.1 uncultured Spirochaetales bacterium
AGATTCCGGTGAAATAAGAATTGCAGGCTTAGAAGGCCCTGCTGTTATCCGCTCTCCTCAAGATGCTCAGAATTTGGGTATCAGTACAGTATATCAGGAAATAACTCTCTGCCCGAACCTTACTGTGGCAGAGAATATGTTTATAGGACGCGGCAAGTATCATTTTGTGAACAGACGTGCACAAGAGAAAAAAGCCGCAGAAATATTAGAAAAATTGAACATTCCGGCAAAAGCAGGACAGCAGCTTGGTACATGCTCGCTTGCCGTTCAGCAGATGGTTGCAATTGCACGCGCTGTTGATATGGAATGTAAAGTGCTTATTCTTGACGAGCCGACATCTTCTTTGGACGAGCGCGAAGTTGAGCTTTTGTTCTCTCTTATGCGCGATCTTAAGAACCACAATGTTGGTATTATATTTATTACACACTTTTTGGAACAGGTTTATGAAGTCTGCGACAAGATTACAGTTCTGCGCAACGGCGAGCTTGTAGGCGAATACACTGTAAGTGAACTTCCGCGCGTTAAGCTTATTTCTGCCATGCTCGGTAAAGACATGGAAGACATGACAAACCTTAAAAACCAGAAACGCCCTTACACAGCCACAGGCGATGTTGTCTATGAGGCAGAAGCTCTTTCATCAAGCGAAGGCGTGCGTCCGTTTGACTTTCATATTAACAAGGGTGAAGTTAACGGCTTTACAGGTTTGCTCGGTTCGGGAAGAAGTGAAAGCGTACGTGCTGTTTTTGCGGCAGACCGTGTTACAGGCGGCAAAGTTAAGGTTAACGGCAAAGACGTAAAAATCACCAAGCCTAAAGACGCAATGAAAAACGGAATCGGTTATCTGCCTGAAGACCGCAAAGGTGACGGCATTATTCAGGATTTGTCTGTACGCGAAAACTTGATTCTTGCCCTGCAGGTTCTTAAAGGTTTTACAAAACCGTTAAGCCGCGCCGAGTCTGAAAAGCTTGCGGACGAATACATCAAACTTCTTGAGATTAAGACAGCTTCAAAAGAAACACCGATAAAATCGCTTTCGGGCGGAAATCAGCAGAAGGTAATTCTTGCACGCTGGCTTCTGACTCATCCGCAGTATCTTATTCTTGACGAGCCGACACGCGGTATTGATGTTGGTACAAAGCTCGAAATTCAAAAGCAGGTGCTTAAGCTTGCAGAAGAAGGCGTCAGCGTTACGTTTATTTCATCTGAAATAGAAGAAATGCTTTCTGTTTGCCAGCGGCTTATTGTTATGCGCGACCGTAAAATTGTCGGCGAGCTTAAAGATGACAAGCTCCGCCAGGACGTAATCATGCAGACCATTGCGGGAGGAAAAGCTCAGAATGGCTAATAAAATCGTAAATCAGATAAAGAAAATCTTTCAGTCACAGCTTGCAATTCCGCTTATTGCGCTGATTGTACTTGTTGTGTTCAACCTTATCCGTGACCCGAGCTTCTTTTCCATTGTAATTAAGAAGAATAACTTTGGTAACACTGTGCTTTCGGGCAACTTAATCAGTATCTTGAATGGTGCGAGTGAACTTGTGATTCTTGCTATTGGAATGACGCTTATAACTTCTGCCACAAAAGGTCAGGATATTTCTATCGGTGCGGCAGCTGCAATTGCAGGTTCTGTTTTTGTAAAGATTCTGCGAGCCGGAACAATTAACCCGGGAACAATCATTCTTGGTGTTATTCTTGCCTGCATTGTTGCAATTTTGTTCTGTCTTTTTAATGGTGTGCTTATCGCCAAGTTCAATATTCAGCCGATGATTGCTTCGCTGATTCTTTTTACAGCAGGCCGTCCGATTGCTTATTGGATTAACGGCGGTGCAACTCCTAACGTAGAAAGCCCGCTGCTTAAATACATCGGCGGCTTTATTCCGCATATCGCGATACCAACTCCGATTCTTGTGGTTGTTGCTTTTATTCTGCTTGTTAATCTGCTGCTAAAAAAGACTACACTCGGTCTTTACATTCAGGCAGTCGGAATCAACGAGCGCGCTGCAAAGCTTAACGGTATCAACCCTGTTTTGATGAAGATGGTTGTCTTTGTAATTCTTGGTGTGTGCGTTACTCTGGCAGGTTCTATGAACGTGTGCCGTATCGGACTAATCAACCATGAGACAATTCTTATTGATATTGAAATGGACGCAATTCTTGCAGTTGCAATCGGCGGAAACTCTCTCGGCGGCGGAAAGTTCAAACTTTCTGGCTCAATTCTTGGTGCTTACATAATTCAGGCTTTGACAATTACGCTTTATGCTATGAAGGTTTCTTCAACAGCAGTTAAGGCTTACAAAGCAGTAGTTATTATCATCATTGTTATTGCCGGTTCTCCTGTTGTAAAACAGTGGCTTAAACAGCTTAAGAACAAGATTTCTGCTAAACCTGCAAAAGTGGAGGCTAAATAATTATGGCAAATATTTTTACTAATCTGTTCTCAAAAAAAGACAGACAGCCTCTTTCTAACACAACTCTGCTTTTAACAATTACAATCTGTACATTTGTGGGAATGTATCTTCTCGCAATGCTTATCTGGGGCGGTGGTTTCTTGAATCCTCAGCAGTTCCTCGATTTGTTCAACAATAACGCTTATCTGATTGTAATTGCGTGTGGTCTTACAATCGTAATGATTACAGGTGGAATTGATATTTCTGTAGGTGGCACAGTTGCGCTTATTACAATGGCTTCTGTTGTTTTTATGGAAGACCATAACGGCGGCATTTTAAGTTCAGTTCTGATTGCTCTCGGAATCGGTCTTGCTATGGGTATCGTTCAGGGCTACTTTGTTGCTTACCTTAAGATTCAGCCGTTCATCGTAACGCTTGCAGGTATGTTCTTTACACGCGGTATGACTACTATCGTAAGTAAGGCTCCGCGCACAGCTTCAAACGAGCTTTTCCTTGAGCTTAAAGATTTCTACATTGACATTCCGTTTTTGGGTACATGGGCACGTAACGGCAACTGGATTCCGGCTTCTATCGAAGTTGGTGTTGTAATTGCGCTTGTTGTGGTAATTATGCTCTGGGCAATGCTTAAATGGACACGTTTCGGCCGGAATCTCTATGCAGTGGGCGGCAACAACGAAAGTGCGCTTATGCTCGGTATCAACGTGCAGAGAACTCAGTTTTTTGCTTATGTACTTTGTGGTGTGCTTGCCGGAATTGCGGGCTTCTGTTACCTGCTTCATACCGGTGCAGGTAATGCTTCAAATGCAACCGCTGCAGAAATGCAGGCAATTGCTTCTTCAATTATCGGCGGCACCTTGCTTTCAGGCGGTGTAGGCAGTGTTGTAGGCACTCTGTTCGGTGTAATGTCGCTTAAGACAATCAACAATATTGTTGTTGCATCAGGCTTGCGCGAACCTTACTGGCAGAGCATTACTACAGGTCTTATGCTTTGTT
>CAMJMF010000253.1 GCA_946406925.1 uncultured Spirochaetales bacterium
TAATGGCGCGATTTACAACATCGCATCTTCAAAGTTACCTCTAAAAACTGAAGTTTTTAGAGGTTTCCTTTTAGAAATTTTAAGTAGAATTGTGCTGCAAATTTGCAAATGCGCCGACATTTACAATAAACGTATTCGGAAACTTCAGCTTTCCGAATACAAACTTTAGTAAATCGCAATTTTGCAAGGCTTTAGCCTGAAAAATTGCAGACCTGTTCGGAAACTAACCGAGTTTTCGAATAGGTCTAATGTAGCATAATATTAAAAAAGTAATTGATTTAAAGAAGGTTAAAAAAGTTAATGTCCGTACAGCATACGCCAATAGACGCTCCTGTAAAACTTCTCAAAGACATAACACATCTTGTTAATTCAACATGTGAAGCGCAGGACTTAAACATAATTCACAAGGCTCTGCTTTCTGTAGCCGCTGCCGCAAAGGCACAGAGCGCAGAAATATGGTCTATAAACAAAAACGATGACAATTCTTACTGGTGCCAGTGCAGAGCCATGGCTGTTGCAGACAAAAAGCTTCAGAAGCAGGACACAGCCCAGCAGATTAATTTTGACCTGACTTTTAAAAACAGGCTCAGCAAGATTTATTCCGGCGAAATTGACAGAATGCCTTTGACAGCTTCTGACACAATTTTTCCAATAATTCAGAACCAGAATTTCATAGGCTTTGGGCTTTTGAAAGGCCGGACAGTTCAAAGTCTGTCACAGGACGACAGCACAATTCTTTCTGAGATTTTCCGCATTTTAACAGGCAGCTATTTCAATCAGAACGCACAGGCTGAAAACTGTGAAGAAACGCTGGAATTGCAGCGGCTTCACAGAGACAAGCTTTTAAAAACCACAAGCGACGTTACCAATATTTTCAACTCGTCTGACGAGGACAATTTTGAGCAGCGCATGAATGAAGCTCTGCGCATTGTAAGCGAAGCTGTAGGCGTAGACAGGGCTTATGTTTACCGCAATGTAAGAGAAGAAAGCGGCGGCTGTTTTATAGAGCTGTCTTTCTCATGGCAGGCTGCAGGTGCGCCGCCATACCGGCCGGGCAAAAAACATTCGGGCTGGTTCATGAGCGCAGAAGAAATTGCACTGCGCAAACAGCCGGAACAGCGCTTTTTGAACGCAAGAATTTCAGATAAGCCGCGCGGGTGGGAAGGCAAGCAGCAGGACAACATTCTTTCGCTTTTAGTTGTTCAGATTTTTTTGGGCGACAAATACTGGGGCTTCATCGGTTTTGACGACTGCCACCGCGAAAGACTTTTTACCCAAAATGAAGAGAACATTCTCAATACATGCGCCTACATGTTTCTTGACCACATCACGAAGCATGACGGTCTGCTTGCCAAGCAGAAACGCGACAAGCTTGTTGAGGCAAGCAACGATGTCACAAGAGTTCTGACCATAAATAACGGCACAAACTTTGACGAGCGCATCTTAAACGCGCTGCACGTTATAGGCGAGTCTGTTGAAGCAGATAGAATCGTAATCTGGCAGAAAACCGAAGACTGCGAAAACGGCTGCTGGCTCACATTAAAATATTACTGGGAATCAAAAGACGCGCCTGAAAATCCGCAGGGGCTTATAAACAGAAAGCGCCTCTCGCATGAAGACGTTGAGCTTCACATGCGCCCGGACCAGATGCTCACAAACGTAAAAGTTGCACGCGACAAGCCGCGCGGCTACGAAAGTCTGCTTGAACAGCATGTGCTTTCACAGCTGACAATTCAGATTGTTCTCGGCAACGAATATTGGGGCTACATCGGTGTCAGCGACTGCCGCACAGAGCGCTATTTTTCACCAAGCCAGGAAAACATCGTAAACACTTGCGGCCACATGATTCTTGCATATATTTTCCAGCAGGAAAGTATCCGAAAAATAGGCGCAAGAGATTTTCTGCTTTCAACTGTAACGGAAATAACAAAAGAACTGACGGCTGTTTCTCAAATCAGCTTTTTTGACAGACTTAAAAGCGGTTTGAAGCGAATCGGCGAACAGCTCGACATAGACCGCGTACATATATGGCGCAATCACTGGGCAGCAGAACCTGAAGAATACGATTCGTGCAGCCTTATTGCCTTGTGGCAGTCGTCGCGTATAGCTTTTCTCAACACTCCGGCCCTTCCCAAAGTTTATGACGACAAAACAAATGCCCTGCGCGCATGGAAGACCAAGCTTGTTACAGAAGGCATAAAAAACGGAAATTATTCAGCAATGACGGCTTCTGAAACTTTGTACCGGCCGCTTGAGATTCTTTCGGCGCTGGTAATTCCGCTTGTTTTTCAAGACCAGTTCTGGGGCTTTATGTGCTACGACAACTGCCACGAAGAAAAAGCCTTTACCTCTGACGAAGAAGCTATTCTTGCTACATTTGCCCGTATTTTTGCGGCACAAATCATTCAGGACGAAACGTCGAATTCTTTGATTGAGGCAAAAGAAGTTGCGCTTCAGGCAACTAAGGCAAAATCAAATTTCCTTGCAAACATGAGCCACGAAATCCGCACGCCGATGAACGCAATTCTCGGTATGTCTGAACTGATTCTGCTAGAAAAGCTGCCGCCTCTTATCAAAGAATATGCACACGACATCAACACAGCAACACGAAGTCTTTTAAGCATCATCAATGACATTCTTGATATTTCAAAAATTGAATCAGGCCGTCTTGACTTAGTTCCAATTCAATATGATTTGGGCGCACTTATTAACGATGTGCTTACATTGATTAAGATGCGGACAGCAAGCAAAGGCCTTGCGTTCTTTGTGCGCATTGACCCGACACTGCCGCACAAACTGACAGGCGACGAGAACCGCGTTAAACAGATTCTTATCAACATACTCGGCAATGCTGTTAAATATACAAGAGAAGGCTATATCCGCCTTGACGTTACAGGCGAGACACAGGGCAAAACAATCCGCCTTAACTTCCGCATAGAAGATTCCGGCATGGGAATTAAAGACGAAGACTTCTCAAAGCTTTTTGAGCTTTTTGCGCGTGTTGATACAAAGCGCAACCGCAACATTGTCGGTACCGGCTTAGGCCTTTCTATTACAAAGCAGCTTTGCGAAATGATGGAAGGTACAATCTCTGTTCAGAGCGAATACGGCAAGGGCTCAGTATTTACAGCCACAATTGAACAGAACGTTGAAAGCGAAGAGCCGTTAATTGCACTTTCTAGCGAAACAAGCAAATCTGTGCTTATCTACGAACCGCGCAAAAATTATGCTGACAGCATCATAGAGATATTGAACGATCTTCATCTTGGTTATGTGCACACATCAGTGCCAGAAGATTTTGAAGCCAAGCTGAATGATAGCGTTTTCGATTATGTTCTTGTTTCTTCGATTTATTACCGCAAGCTTTTTATTTCTGCAAAACAGAAGAAAAACAA
>CAMJMF010000254.1 GCA_946406925.1 uncultured Spirochaetales bacterium
ACGTTGAGCGCGAGATTGACCCGTTTCTGCTCGGCGACAACAAAGAGCCAGTGCCAGAAGTGCGCCAGTCACTTATCCGCAGAATGGACGAAGTTTTTCAGGAGCTTACAATAGCCCAGCGCAATACGCTGTATCAGTCTGTAATAAATATTGACTGGCTCAGACAGTTTGTCCGCCTGCCGTATGAAAAAATGCTTGCGCGCTTTCTGCCGAATTCAGACGGAAATTATGTTGCCCAGCTTGAGCTTATAAGCAATGATTTGTCACATTTCTGCAAAGTGCTCTGCAACGCAAAAAGCGTTACAGTTGAAATACTTCAGGCTTTGTGCCTTTTTTCTACGAACAGCCAGCTTGAGCAGCAGCAGGTTGATGTTGAGGCTGTAACAGCTGATTATGTAACAAAAAGCCTTGCACAGGTAGCAACAATCAAAAACTTCTTGAAGGCAATTCCTATAAAGCAGCTTGCATGTCTGGCGTTTAAATCTGCAAACTGGACGCCCGGCCAGCCTGAAGGTGCAGAAGACTGGTTTGTGAAATACAAAGCCGAGTGGCGCAAACTGCTTGACGCGCGCTGGACTGAATGGACAAAGTCAAAGAAAAAGCAGCTTGTAGAGCAGAAAATCTTTAATATGTTCAAGTGCATGAAACTGCCTGAACTGCCGTATCAGCCGTGGAACGTTGAATGGTGCGATATTAAGTTTACGCGTAACAAGGCAATGGGCTTTATGTACGCATTTTTCAGCACAGTTTTTGGCGATATGAGCAAACTGCTGAAGATTCTTGCTATGGACGGCGATTTCAGAGTGCGCGAGAACAAAATTGAATTTGTAGAAGCTTTTAACGAATATGCCAAGCTTGCAGGCGATGTAGACGCCTTTGTACGCAAGTTCTCGCCTGAAGGCGAAATCGGGCAGTTCTTTGCAAATATTGCTGAAAGCGAAGACCGTTCTGTAAAAATTCATGCACGCCTTGAGTCTGCAATTCAGGCGGCTTATTCTGAATCTACGGCGCTTTCTATGCGTTTTACTCAGCTTACAACCACAATTGTCAATGTGCTTGCCGGCGTCAATTCAGAAAACAAAGTAGGAAAATACGACTCTATAAACAACCTCTCGTCAATTGCCGGAAGATTCAACCAGCGTTACCGCCAGCAGCTTGTTGAAGTGCACGATACTCTTGCTGATGCGGTGAACTGCCTTAGAGAGCTTGAATCCTTTGAAAATTGAAAAATATGAGCGCTTCTGTTTTTAATTTTTCAGCCCTGCAATCAGAACCTCTTCTTAAAGACAAAGACGGCACTGTGCTGGCTGTTGCTTTTCCATTTATTAAAGACGGAAAAAAACTTGAAGGCGCGCCTTTGTGCTGCATGTCTTTAAAGGCTGCCGGTTCTATGCGCTTCAGGTGGAACGAGCCGAATGAAACGCGCGAAAACTTCTTCAAAAGCCTGGGCATTGACTATGATTCTGTGGTTGCCCCTGAGCTGATTCACTCAAAAACGGTTTTCTGCGTAGACAATGCTGATGAGCTTGCCGTTTTCAGGGCACTGCGCTCAGAAGGTGATGCTGTTCTTTCCGTTAACCCTGCTTATGTTCCGGCTGTAACGGTTGCAGACTGTGTGCCTGTTTATTTATACGCTTCTGAAAAAAAAGTGATCGGCATGGTTCATTCGGGCTGGAAGGGCACAGGCATTATAAAAGAAGCCGTTGAGCGGCTGGTGAATTTTTATAAGTGCGCGCCGTCTGAGATTTGCGCTGTCATCGGCCCGCACATCAAAGACTGCTGCTATTCAGTAGATGCTGAAAGGGCGGCGTATTTCAGAGAAAAGTTTACCGCAGACTGCATAACCGAAGCTGACGGCGCTTTTATGCTTTCTTTAGAAAAAGCAAACTTAAAGCTGCTTTTAGACAGCGGCGTAAAGCCTGAAAATATTGCCTTCGCCGCAGAATGCACAAGCTGTACCGAAGCGCTCGGCTCTCACCGCAGAGAAACCGCCGGTCTGCCTGATGATATGCCCATAGAAGAGCGCAGCAAGCTGTTCACCGTCATGGCCGCCTTTGTGAGATGAAGCTTTTTCATGACAGGATTTGCTCATGTACATATGCTATCGGGTACGTCGTGGGGTTAAAAACCGCGCAATAATGCGCTACATACAGTTTGTTGCATGGAAACTTTATACGTGTCGCTGCGCGACGCAACAAACTGAATGTTTTTTAACCCCGCTCCGTACCCTCTCGCAGTTGTACATACCACGTGTTTCATCGTAGGGCTTGCCTCGACAAGCTTTGCGTGGCTATACTTTTCAGCAGAATTCAAAAAGTAAGGAGCATAAACTATGAAATTGAAACGAATTTTTATTGTCTTTCTATTTATAATCATAGCTTCTCATGGTTTCAGTTTTATATCCATATGGAATATATCTGACTGGGAAAAGAAAATAAAATCTCTTGACTGTGTTGAATCTTTAGAAATTGAAAAAGCTTCTCCTGAAGATAAAGAAGATACTCTCTATCACATTAAGATATATTTAACAGGAAATCGATTTTTACAAATAAGATATTTTAATCCTTATATAGAAGATCAGTATCCTGGAGAATTCTATGTTGAAAGGATAGGAGATATAGTTCCTGTTTTATGGGGATACAGCTGTAATAGGGTAAGCATAAATGATAATGATGGGTATGGTTATCATTTGGGATTTGACCGTTTCCGTTTTGATTATCTATGTTATTCCATGAAAAAGAAAAATGGCATACTAGATTTAGTTAAAAACTATGATGAATTTTTGAACATAATTAGTAATCTTCCAGATTATTTACGTGAATTTTCTGAGGAAAATGTTTTAAATGTAATGTTAGGAAAAAAGCCTGAGTTTGCATCTTGGAATAAATATGATTCGCCTTATATTTATTCAAAATATGATAAAAAAAGAAAATTCTGGAAAGAGTATAAGTTTTATAAATTTACAGTTGAGGAATTCAATTCCTTTGTAGCTTTACATGATTGGAAATGGATTCGTTGGGAATGGGATATTCTTGAAGAAAATCCATGACAGAATCGGGTTTGCGTTGGGCTGATTCTACCGAATTAGCTTATCGGCAAACCCTGCAAGTTTTGCTTCGCGAAAACTTGCAGGATGTTGCAAAACGCAAAACTTGAAAGATTGTGCATGAAATGGAGCAAATTCATCAGGAATGGAGCAAATTATTCATGGAATGAACCAAATTCGTCGTGGAATGAGGCAAATTCATCAAGAATGGGGCAAATTCATCAAAGAAAGGGCTAAATTCATCAAGAATGAGGCAAATTTCACGTGGAATGAAGCAAATTCAACGTGGAATGGGTCTCTTCCGTGACAGAATGTGGTGATTCTGTCATGGAATGGAG
>CAMJMF010000255.1 GCA_946406925.1 uncultured Spirochaetales bacterium
TTTTTTTGTCTTTTACTGGTTATTTTCAGAAACTTTGCGGAGAACCTCGAGAGTTTTTGAAGAAGTCTTTTCCCATGTGAACCGTTTTACCCATGCGGTGCTCTCGTTCACAATCTTTTCGCGGAGTTCCTTATCAGAAATGATTTTCTCAATATCAGTTGCAATTTCTTCAATATTGTCTGAATCAAAATATACAGGCGCAGGGCCGGCAACTTCTGACAAACCGCCTGCATTAGAGCAAAGCACCGGAATGCCGCATGCCATTGCCTCAAGCACCGCAAGAGAAGCACTTTCGCAAACAGAAGGAATTATGCAGGCATCAGCGCACGAAAACAGTTCAGGCAGGTTTTTGTGCGGAAAATACCCTGTAAGAATAATATCAGACACATAGGGCGAATCAAGAACAGCCTTGTGTACAACAGCCGTATTCTGCCCTTCTGAACCTGCAAGCACAAGCTTATGAGGCAGCCCTGTCCGCTTCTTAAAAAGATTAAACGCTTTTATAAGTTCCACATGCTTTTTTTCCGGGTACTGAATTCTTGACGGATAAATCAGATACGGGCGCTTAATAGAGAAAGGCTGAATAAGCACAGCCTCGTTGTTTTCAATTTTGCGCGGAAAGAAAAGAGAATGGTCAACGCCGTTGTGGATAATCTCAATTGAATCCGCCGGAACACCAAAACCGACAAGCTCTTTTTTTACGTAAAGACTTGGTACAATAATCTTTGCTGAATGGAATAAAACTTTTTTTAATCTATGCTTAAAGAAAAAGCTCTTGTTTTTTTTGAGCACCTCGCTCAAAAGCTCGTTAATAACAAGCACAGACGGTGTAGAATAACTGACAGGCAGATTCTGCAGACTTGCTGGATAAAGCACTACATCGTATTTCTGCTTTTTTAGAAACCACTTTAAAAACAGCGTATGCCACAATTGAACTGCAAACAATGAATCCGGAATATTCAGACCCAGAAAAGAAAAAGAACTCTTTGAAAAATCATAAACAAAACGGTCTGTTTCAACACCAAAAAGCTCTACTTCATCATTTTCAGTTTCTGGTAAACTTTTGATTAACGAATATAAATATGAACCCGCACCAGACTGGCGGTGTTCACAGCCGAAAGTATCAATTCCAATACGCATTTGTTGCAATTATAGCATAATTCCGGCTTTTATGCTACAGTGATTACCAATGAGTACATTTATTGATTTGACGGTGCGCAAAACACTTGCCGACACCCTGGCACAAAACGAAATTACAACACCAACAGCAGTACAGGCACAAGTTATTCCTGCTGTTTTTGAAGAGAAAAATCTGATTTTCAGCTCAGAAACCGGAACAGGCAAAACCTACGCTTTTCTGCTTCCGCTTATGACCAGATTATTGAACGAAAGAGAAAAACAGACCGCCGAAAAGATTCAGCCTACACCACAGCCGCGCATTATTATAGTTGCACCAACACATGAACTTGCCTCGCAGATAAAGCAGGAAACTGATTTTCTTGCAAAAGCAGAAGGCAAAGAAGCTCACGAAAATCTTAAAATCAAGAGCATGCTATGCATCGGCGGTGCTTCAATTACAAGACAAATTGATGCTTTAAAAACAAAACCGCAGATTATAGCAGGCGGCCCTGCAAGACTGCTTGAGCTGATTCACTTAAAGAAACTGAAGACACAGCAGGTCTTTGCCCTAGTTCTTGACGAAGTGGACAGGCTGCTTTCACCAGAACTCCGTGACATAACAACAGAGCTTATAAAAGCAATAGATTCTCAATATCAGCTTATAGCCTGCTCTGCCACAATAAAGCAGAACCATATCAAGATTCTCCAAGAAGCGTCAGGCAGAACTATTGAAAACATAATGATGCCAAAAGAGAATGTGCTTGAGCGCAATATAACACATTACGCGCTTCATGCTGAAAAGCGCAACAAAATCGATACATTGCGCAGCCTTATAACAGCAGAAAAGCCTGAACGTGTTCTGGTTTTTTCCGCCGAAACAGGACAGATTGCCAACATTGTAGAAAAGCTGAAATATAAAAAGATTAACTGCATGGGGCTTCACGCCAAAACCGACAAGGTTGAGCGCAAAAAAGCAATAGACGATTTCCGCTCAGGCAAATGCAGAATCCTCGTGACCAGCGACCTTGCGGCACGCGGCCTTGATATCGGAGATATAACCCACATTATTCAGATGGACGTGCCTTCAAACGAAGACTTTTTTGTGCACCGCGCAGGACGCACAGCCAGAGCAGGCAAAACCGGCATAAACATCGTTATCGGCGATGAATATGAACTCCGCCAGCTTGCAAAACTTGAAAAGAAGCTGGGCATTGTAATTTATCCGAAGGTGCTTTACGGCGGAAAACTTATATCACCGCCGCAAGACTAAAAGTTTACAGTTCCGTAAGTCAGCGAGAGCTTCCATGCAAATGCAGGGCTGCCGTCATAGCCGCCGTTTCTTGTAAATTCACTGCCCTTCATGCCGAATGTTATGACTGGGCCGGTACTCACCTTAAAGTCTTTCTTAAAGGCATAAGTCACTGTGCCCTGAACCATGCCGGACCAGTCTGTCATGCTTATAAGCGAATAAAGGCTTCCGGAACAATCTCTTACAAAGAGATCTTCTTTTGAAAGAGAAAGCGCCACAAAATGTCTGCCTGCATAGGTGTAAGCATTCTTAAGCTTCATAAAATCAAGCTCAGACAAAGGCCTGGTCTTTTTTGAGCCGAAGCCGTTGAAGAAATACTGCCCCATCAAAGTTACTTTAGGCTCTTTCCATGTATAAGCCAGACCTGTTGTTGCCTGCACCACCGGCTTCATGTCGCCGTATTTCGGCGTACCGCTTCCGTTTTTAGAGAGCGGCTGCCACTGCTCTTCTGTGCCGTAGCCTACTACAAGCTCTGAGAACGAAGAAATCTTGCCGATGCCGCCTGTAAGCGTTGCAACAGCTCTTGGTGTTCTGCCGTATTTGTACCATGCGCCAAGCCCTACTTCAAAATTCTTAATCAGAAACTCATATTTTGCCGCAAAGGCTGTATATTTAAAGTCTTTTTTTAAGTCAAAGCCTTCATCGTCTTTGCTGTTTTCTTTTTCTTCGCCTGTCTTTATGTCAGGCAGAACATAAAACCAGAGACAGTTCTGCGTACCCGGAAAAACAATCTGCGTTCTAAGCGAGATTGCCCCCTCGCGCTGTTCTGTCGGGTTTTCAGGGTCTACAGCCGAAAGATTGATAACATCAGCAGGACTGAAAAAGTAGCCTACGCCCCAGGTTACCGTATGTTTGCCTAAACGGAAGAATATT
>CAMJMF010000256.1 GCA_946406925.1 uncultured Spirochaetales bacterium
TAACTTAATTTGCTTTTAGGAAGACACCTTGCTTAATAAATTAAAGGAAACTGCCGTTTCGATTCTGCCTATAAGCGTGATTGTTCTGGTGCTGAACTGGACAATTGCGCCGCTCGGCACAGCCATGACGATTCAGTTTATAACCGGTTCTTTGTTTACCATTCTAGGGCTTGCGCTTTTTCTGCTCGGCGCAGACATAGGCATTCTGCCGATTGGTGAGAAGGCCGGCGCCGCACTTACAAGCAGACGCAATCTGCCGCTTCTTTTGATTTCAGCCTTTATTATCGGGTTTTTCATTACAATAGCCGAACCAGACGTACAGGTTCTTGCAAAGCAGGTCTGTTCGGTTGCCCAAAACACAAACGCGGCTGTTTTGCTCCTTATGATTGCCGTCGGTATCGGGCTTTTTACGTCAATCGGGCTTTTGAGAACAGTTCTTCACATTCCGCTGAAATATCTTCTTACAGGCTTTTATGTGCTTGTCTTTATTGCCGCTGCTGCCGCGCCAAAAGATTATCTTGCTGTGGCGTTTGATTCCGGCGGAGCAACTACCGGACCGATGACAGTACCGTTCATTCTTGCGCTTGGTGTCGGTGTCGCCGCAGTTCAAAGCCGTGGAAAAGGCGGCAAGGACGCAAGTTTCGGCATGACAGGAATGGCTTCAATCGGCCCGGTTCTGGCAGTGCTGATTCTCGGTATCTGCATGACAGGCTCTTCTCCGGCACAGAAGGCTGCAGAAACAGAGCCGCAGCATGAAACCGCAGTTGAAACACAAATACAGCACTTGTCACAGACTGAACAGACCATACAGAGAGAAGCTTTACCGCAAGAAAGCGGGCGCGGTGTATATGCCCACCTTCTGCCTGAAGTGCTTGCCGATGTTGCAAAAGCCCTGCTGCCGTTAATCGTAATGTTTGTGGTTTTTCAGTTTACGCTGCTGCATCTGCCGCCGCATGCTATAATGCGTATGTCGGTCGGACTTGTCTATGCGTTTGTCGGGCTTGTGCTTTTTATGCTCGGCGTAAACGGCGGTTTTATGCCCGCCGGCGACATTATAGGTTATACTGTTGCATTGACGGATTACCGCTATATACTTGTGCTGATCGGCGTTTTTCTTGGCGCTGTTGTTGTCTGTGCAGAACCGGCTGTCTGGGTTTTAACTAAGCAGGTTGAGGAAATTTCCGGTGGCACAATCAGAAGAAGTGTTATTTTTGCGGCGCTTTCTTTTGGAGTTGCCGTTTCTGTCGGTTTAAGCATTCTGCGGGTTTTAACAGGTTTCAGCCTTTGGTATGTTCTGCTTGCAGGTTATGCCGTTGCGCTTGTGCTTGCGTTTTCCTGTCCGGGGCTGTTTACTGCAATTGCCTTCGATTCAGGCGGTGTGGCTTCCGGCCCTATGACAACAACATTTATTCTTTCGTTTACGCTCGGAATTTCAAATGCTTTAGGCGGCAACCCGCTTACTGATGCATTCGGTGTTATAGCACTTGTTGCCATGGCGCCGCTTATTACTATTCAGATTTTGGGAATCCTTTATACTTATAAGGCTGAAAAATCTGCCGCTAAAAAAGGTGGTGCAAAGTGAAACTACTGATTTCTATTGTTCCTCACGAAAAAAGTGAGCGTATAACTTTGGCTGCAAGAAAAGCGGGCGCTACTGGCGGCACTGTGCTTATGGGCAGGGGAACTGCAAAAAACCAGATACTTGAAATGCTCGGTTTGGGCGATACCCGCAAAGATTTGGTTTATATGCTTCTTGATGACGAGCTGTATGCTGTGGTGCGCGCCGCCGTTCTTAAAGAAGCTGAAAAAGAAAAAAGCGGTTTCGGCATTGTTTTTACAATTGACGTAGAGAAATTTCTTAAAAATTCAAGCATAAACATTCAAAAGGAAGGTTCCAGTATGACAGATGCAACACACACATTAATCAGTATTATCGTTAATGCAGGTTTTGCAGACGACGCAATGGCTGCCGCAAGAAAAGCCGGCGCCGGCGGTGGAACAATCATAAATGCGCGCGGCACAGGCAGAGAAGAAGACGAAAAATTCTTCGGCATTACGATTGTGCCTGAAAAAGAAATGCTCCTTATTCTTGCCGAGAAATCTAAGGCAGACGCAATTCTTGAGGCAGTGCGCTCTCTGCCATGTCTTCAGACTAAGGGCATAGGCATTACATACTGCATAGACGTAAACGATTTTGCCCCCCTCGGCACCCCGAAGAAATAAGAGCCTTCTGTTGTAGATTGCCTAATGAGGTAGCGGTGTATACAAGCTGCCGGTTTTGTCACACAGCCTGTCTGTTTTTGCAAAGCAAAAACAGACACTTTTCGCCAGATAGACTTTGTTTGTAGATAAAGCTTATGCGAAAAGAGCCTCGAAAAGATGGACGTTGTGCACCAGTTACAAGTTTACGCTTGCGTAAACTTGGTCGTTTCGCCAGATGATTCTATAATTGTAGATAAGTCTAATGCGAAACACTTTAGCACAAATACAAGCACAAAAAAATCCTTGTCGTGCTGAAAAAGAAGCTCTCAAAAAGAAAATTGTCCTAAAAGTCAGCAAAAAAATCCGAAGATTTATCAATAATTCCATTACATAATACACTTAACAAGAAAAACACAAAAATCATTTTAGGAGTGTGCTTTGTACTGATTTGCACATGAATTTTATGATTTTTGCAAAAAAAGGAAAGGAGATTTTCTTATGAAAAAAATTATTTGTGCTCTTTTGGTTTTGAGCATTGCCTTCACAGGTCTTTTCGTTAGCTGTAGCGGAAAGGGTGGAAGTTCTTCAACAAAAGTTGGCGTTTCAATGCCTACAAAAGACTTGCAGCGCTGGAACCAGGACGGTTCAAACATGAAGGCTCAGCTTGAAAAAGCTGGTTACACAGTAGACCTTCAGTTCGCAGCAAACGATATCAATACACAGGTATCACAGCTTGAAAACATGATTACAAGTGGTTGTAAAGTTCTCGTTATCGCATCTATCGACGGTAACTCACTTTCTAACGTTCTTGAATCAGCACAGAAAAAGAATATTAAGGTTATCGCTTATGACCGCCTTATTATGAACACAAAAGCTGTTTCTTACTATGCAACATTCGACAACTACAAAGTTGGTACAATCCAGGGCGACTACCTCGTAGACAAACTTGGTCTTAAATCACGCTCAGCATCTGATCCTGTTTACATGGAATTCTTCACAGGTGACCCAGGTGACAACAACATCAACTTCTTCTT
>CAMJMF010000257.1 GCA_946406925.1 uncultured Spirochaetales bacterium
GCGATTTACAACATCGCATTTTCAAAGTTATCTCTAAAAACTGAAGTTTTTAGAGGTTTCCATGAGCTATTTGTCGTCCTGCATCCAGGTTGCAATAACATCGGCGATTGTTTCTGCGTTCTGGTTTACGCCGTATGTCTTTTTTGCGTATTTTTTCGGGTTCGGCTGCAGGGCTTCAGGCTGAACAATTCCCTTAACCATTCCTTTTTTCAGTGCTTCCGTCAGAACAGCAATTTCATGGTAAATATTGATTGAAGTTCCAAGTTTTTTCATGGACTTTCTGACTTTTTTGAGCTCGTTTGTACTAAGAAAACCTGTAATTATAGAAGCTGTACCCGGATCCAGCTCGCCTAAAAAAATGGCTGCCTTTTCAGCGCCTTTTAAGCGTGTACCGACTGTTTCTTTATAAAAAAAATCGCTCATAAAACCTCTTAATAAGACTTTACTCCAGTCTTTGATAAAACGCAATCATTATTAATTGAAAATTGCCTAAGAATTGCGTTTTTAGCTATAATTGAAGGAATAATAACACCATTGAGAATTGCGCTTTTATTCTTTCAAGACTCCTTTTTTTATTTAATAGAAAAATGTTATAATACTGGAAGTATATAAAAAGGGGAAAAATATGAAGCTTTTAGTTGTTGTTGACATGCAGAAAGATTTTATAGACGGAGCTCTTGGAACTAAGGAAGCGGTGGCTATTGTTCCTAAGGTAGTGCAGAAAATTGAGCGTGCGCGGGCTGACGGAGTTATGGTTGTGTTTACGCGTGACACGCATCAGAAAAACTATCTTGAGACACAGGAAGGAAAGAATCTTCCGGTTGTGCACTGCGTTGAAGGTACGGGCGGCTGGCAGATTTCGCGCGAACTTGAAGTAGGAAACAGCCGCATTTTTGACAAGCCTTCTTTTGGTTCTATGGAACTTGCGGATTTTGCGGCTTCTTTGGACGGGCTTGATGAGATTGAGCTTGTTGGGCTTTGCACAGGAATCTGTGTTATAAGTAACGCATTCATTCTTAAAGCAAAGCTTCCGGAAGTAAAGATTTCTGTTGATGCAAAGTGCTGTGCATGTGTAACTCCAGAAAGTCATAAGACAGCTCTTGATGCAATGAAGCTCTGTCAGATTAATGTTACAGGTCAGTAAAAATAAGTTCGATGAAAGATTCTTCTCTGGCTAAAGCCTTTTATCATCTTCCGGGGCTTTTTGAGTTTTACGGCCTTTATAAAATTTTTCTTGAACTCTGGCAAAGTCACCGCACATGGTTTTATCCGTGGTGCGAAATCGGTTCAATCTACGGTTCTCCATCCGACTGTCTCTGGGGTGGAGGCCGCGCTGCATCCGGTGACGCCTCCTGTGATGATGTAATTTTTCTTATGAGTAAATATAAAATTTCTTCCCGCCTTACTTTAAGTAATTCACTTTTAACCACAGAGCATCTTACAGATAAAAAATGCAACGCTCTTTGCAAAAAGTTTTCTAACACTCCTGTAAAAAACGGCGTTATTGTTCACTCTGATCTTTTAGCTAAGTATATTAAAGCAACGTACCCTGATTTTTATCTTGTCTCTTCTACGACAAAGGTTCTTACAGATTTTAAAGATTTTTATGCTGAACTAACTCGAAAGGATTTTGATTTTGTGGTTCCAGACTTTAGGCTTAACAAAGCCTTTGATTTACTTTCTTCTCTTTCTAAAGAGTATAAGGATAAAGTAGAGTTTTTATGCAACGAATGCTGCGACTTTAACTGCAGTTCACGAAAAGAATGTTACGAAAATGTAAGTAAAAAAAATTTGGGCCTGGACATTAAAGAGCACAAATGTACTTCTAAAAGTGCAGAAGGCGGTTACCGCTTTTCACTTGCCATGAAGAATCCGGCGTTTATCGGTGTGCAGGACATACAGAATACGTACATGCCGATGGGCTTTTCAAACTTCAAGCTTGAAGGGCGCGGGCTTGGTAGCGCAATTGTGCTTGAGTTTCTGCTGTACTACATGACAAAACCCGAATATCAGCTCAACGTCCGCGAGGCTGTTTATCTGGATTCAATGCTTGATTTGTTTTAATATGAGGTGATTATGAAAAAGACTGTCGTTTTAGTTTTATTTTTTCTGGTGGTTGCAGTTTCTGGTTGTGCAAAGACTGACAAAAAAGCAGCACCGCAAAATGGGGGCGAAAATTCAGTGGTTTACAAAAATGTCTCAATGGATGAAGGCATCAGAATTGCAAAGGATAATCCTGATGCGGTTATAGTTGATGTCCGCCGCGCAGAAGAATATAAAGCCGGACACATTCCGGGCGCCGTTCTTCTTACAATGGAAAAAATTACCGAAGAAACCGCCGCGAAAGTTCTGCCTGACAAAAATCAGATGATACTCATTTATTGCCGGAGCGGCAGAAGAAGCAAGATTGCCGCTAAGAGCCTTCTAAAACTCGGCTACACAAATCTTATAGAGTTCGGCGGGATTCTTGATTACAAAGGCGAGATTGAGTACTAAAACTTGTAAAGACTCTGGTTGGGTAAGCTATGAAAGTGATTATAATCAACGGTCCGATGGGAGTGGGTAAAACCACAGTGGGAAAATACATTGCAGACCACGCGCCGGGTACTGCTTTTATTGACGGTGACTGGTGTCTTGATATTCATCCGTTTGTCGGAAACCGCGAGACAAAAACTATGGCGGTAGACAATATCCTTCATATGGTGAAGAACTATAAGAATTGTTCTGAATGCACGCAGATTGTGCTGGTCTGGCTTATGGATAACGACTGGGTCTGCAAAGCCATAGAAGACGGTGTGACTGAGCTTAGCCTGCAGTTAAAATCTGTGACACTGACCTGCGACAAGACTTCTTTAACTACACGCTGGAAAAATGACAAAACCTGTGAGTGGCGCACTGATGAATGGCTTAAGGTCAGCACAGCTTCTCTTGAACATTTTTCGTCCCTGAATAATGTTATTGATACAAGCGGTCTTTCGATTGAACAGATTGCTCAGATAATTCAGGGAAAAGACTAGCAGAATAAAGTTTTAATTTCTGCTATACTGAATGGGTTAGAAGGTGAAAATATGGCTTATGGTTTTATAAAGACTGCTTGTGTCAGTCCGTGTTTAAAGGTTGCAGATTGCTGCTTTAATGCTCAAAAAATTATAGATGCTGCTGAGACAGCTGCCGGAAAGGGTGCGGCTGTTATTGTGTTCCCGGAACTTTCTATAACGGCTTATACCTGCGGTG
>CAMJMF010000258.1 GCA_946406925.1 uncultured Spirochaetales bacterium
ATTTTAAAACCTGGAAATTCAGCAAGTCAGGTATTATGCAATTATGCGGAAGTTCTTCCTGTAAAAAAGAATCCGATATACTATTTTATAAAGAAAATTCTTTATCCTTTGTTGCATAAAAATTTTGATATAAGAGCTTATGCTGTAAAGCATTCTCCTGTTAAGATAGATGCAGTTTCACATTCTGACGCTCCTGTAAAATTGCCGAGAATTCTATGGATTGCAGATTTTCAGCATATTCATCTACCGCAAATGTTTACAGAATTTCAGCTTAAAGAACGTGAAATCAATTTAAGAAAGTCAGTGGAAGAATCTGATACTGTAATTTTAAGCAGCAATGATGCTTTCAATGATTTTAAAAATGTTTACCCTGAATATGCAGATAAATGCGAGATTCTGCATTTTGTTGCAATACCGGAAAATAACATATATTCAAAGACAGACAGCATCGCCGAAGCAACTATAAAAAAATATAATTTGCCGGAGAAGTACTTTTATGTACCTAATCAGTTCTGGAAACATAAAAATCATAAGATTGTTTTTGAAGCAATTTCCATTCTTAAGCAAAAAGACATAAATGTTCATGTAGTTTTCAGCGGCAATACAAAAGACGAAAGAAATCCTGATTATTTTGATGAATTATTAAACTTTATAAAAGAAAAAAATATCACTGAAAATGTTCACATTCTAGGAATTATCGAACGGAACGAATTGTTCTATCTTTTAAGAAATTGTGTATCATTGATAAATCCATCTTTATTTGAAGGCTGGTCGTCTACTGTTGAAGAAGCAAAAAGTATAGGCAAAAACTGTATTTTGTCGGATCTAGCAGTTCACAGAGAACAAAATCCGCCAGACTCTGTTTATTTTTCTGTAAATGATGCTAATATATTGTCAGAGCTTATGCAGACTAATTGGGAAAACAGACAAGGCGGCAAAGATACAAAACTTGAAGAAGCTGCATGCAAAGCCCTGCCGGAACGAATTAAGAATTTTGGTAATACTTATCAGAGAATTTTATTGAAAACTATTGAAAAAACAAAATAAACAGGAGATTTTTATGACCAAGATAACCAAGATATTAGATACTATTTTGAATTGGTGCAAGACGCATAAACGTGAAATTTCTTTTGCTTTTACAGCCTTTTTTTTGTTTATATTGTATATCTCTAAAATATTAAAAAACTCCAACGAAGCTTATTTCAAAATTATAGGCTGTTCTACTCTTTTTGTTGCGATAGTACTGTCTTTTTATTTGATTTATTTTTCTCGAAAAAGTAATTTTTCACTGCCAAAGGCATGGCTTGTAATGGCGTTGGGCTTTGGTCTTATAAGACTTTTTATAATTACACCGTTTTCTGTTTGGGATGAATATGGACATTATGAAATTTCATACAGATATTCTGATTTTTTGCTGTTCAAATTCAAATCACCGCATTTGATGGACAAAAATCATGCAGATTATTCCAATTTGGATATTCAAAATAATAATAAAACTGCATTTTTGCGGTATAAAGATCCTTTCTTTCTTAAAGAAACTGAAAAGGTCAACAAAGAGCGGATTCCGTCAACACCAAATCCTGTGCAGTATATTCCGCAGGCTTTGGGAATTGCAATAGGCAGGCTTCTGCATCTTAATTTTATGCCGTTGTTCCTTTTAGGACGCTTATTAAATCTTTTGTTTTATATCTTCTGTATTTGGCTGGCAATCAAAGCAATACCGTTCGGCAAGCTTATAATTTTTGCCTGCGGTCTGCTGCCTCTTACTCTGCAGCAGGCAGCTTCTTTATCGCTTGATGCTTATATTATTGCAGTCTCTTTTGTGTTTTTTGCATATCTTATAAAAGCAATGGCTGATGATGAGCCGGCAACTTTAAAAGAAATCATAATTTTATGTGTATTTTCAATTTTGATTTCACCAAGCAAATTGATTTATTGGCCGCTTTCTCTTTTAGCTTTTTTTATTCCGCAGAAGCGTTTTGAAACAAAAAAAGACTGGTTCTTTTCAGCTTTTGCAGT
This sequence comes from uncultured Spirochaetales bacterium, assembly GCA_946406925.1. Lineage (GTDB taxonomy): Bacteria > Spirochaetota > Spirochaetia > Treponematales > Treponemataceae > UBA1240. Next base: position 2,020 of record CAMJMF010000258.1, read on the forward strand.
TGCAGTTTCCGGTCTTCTCTCAATTCTTGCATTCAGTCTGCCTTCTATTATCTCTCAGTCTGGCGGAGCAGAAACCAAAATTTTGTATAACGGTGAAATCGGCTGGTCTCTTGCAGATATAATCCATAATCCTGGGAAAATTATAAATATGGCACTTTGGACACTCCGCTATACTTGGGCTGACTGGATTTCACAAGCATTTGGTTCTATTATTATGGGCTTACCTCAAGAAGTGCCGGTCTGGTGCAGACAAATGCACTTATATATTCTTGTAATTTCTGCACTCGTTTGTTATACAGCAAATTCAGAACATGAAGTTTTGACCAAACTTCAAAAATTCGGTGTTGCTATAGTCATTCTGTTTGTAGTTGCAATGGCTATGTTCGGTGAGCTTGTAATTTGGACTCCGCTTAATGCAAACAGCATCGAAGGTGTTCAGGGCAGATATTTTTTGCCAATTTTTCCATTGATACTATTTCTTTTTCGTAATAGAATATTTGTCACAACCCGGAATGTAGAAAAAGCAGTATTCGTAACAGAAATTTTTCTTCAATTTTATCTTGTATTTATGAGCGTAAATCTGACACTATGAATAAAGTCATTCAAATTGAACATCTTTCAAAATATTATAATCTTGGTGTAATTAATAACGGCTCTCTTTACCGCGATATTCAGACATGGTTTGCATTAAAGCGCGGTAAAGATGATCCGCATTCAATGCTGACAGCAAAAGACTATGAAGCGACCCCAGGCGGTTTCTGGGCATTAAAAGATATTTCATTAGATATCCATCAGGGAGACCGTGTCGGCATAATCGGTAAAAACGGTGCCGGTAAATCTACTCTTTTGAAGATTTTAAGCCGTATAACTGCGCCGACAGAAGGCAGCATTAAAATCAAAGGCAGAATTGCAAGTCTTCTTGAAGTTGGCACCGGTTTTCACGGCGAGCTGACTGGCAGAGAAAACATCTATCTTAATGGTGCAATTCTCGGCATGAGCCGCAAAGAAATAGACAGCAAATTAGATGAAATAATTGCATTCAGCGAAATTGAAAACCATATAGATACCCCTGTAAAAAGATATTCAAGCGGAATGTATGTTCGTCTTGCTTTTGCTGTTGCAGCACATCTTAATTCAGAAATTCTCATTGCTGATGAAGTTCTGGC
>CAMJMF010000259.1 GCA_946406925.1 uncultured Spirochaetales bacterium
ACAGGCCGGCTACTTTGCAAAGCACACCGGAACGGTTCTCTACCAAAACAGAAAGGACAAATCTCTTCAATTTTGCAACTCCATTACTTCTGCTCAAGGTTCCATGAAACAGTGCGGAGAATGTCGCCGAATACACCGGCGGCAGTAACACCTGCACCAGCACCGTAACCGCGTACAGTCATCGGAATTGGTGTGTAGCGTGCTGTATGGAATACAAACGCATTTTCACAGCCCTTAATAACATAAAGCGGATGATCCGGACCGACTTCCATCATGCCGACAGAGCATTTGCCGTTTTCGATTGATGCTGCCATACGGAGTACTTTTCCTTCTTTTGAAAGAGCGGCTATCTTTTTGGCAAAATAATCATCAAGCTGCGGCAGCTTTTTCAAGAATTCCTCTGTAGAACCAGAATCATCAAATTCCGGCGGGAATACCTTGTTGATGACAATATCTTCAAGCTCAAGTTCCATTCCGGCTTCACGTGCAATAATCAAAGCTTTGCGTGCAACATCAAGACCGCCCAAATCATCGCGCGGATCTGGCTCTGTGTAGCGTTTTTCTTTTGCTTCAAGCACAGCCTGAGAAAAACTTGCGCCCTCATCAAGACGGCCAAAAATGTAAGACAAAGAGCCTGACATAATTCCGTAGAAACCAGTGAGCTTGTCGCCTGATTTAAAGAGGTTCTGCAATGTATCGATAATCGGAAGGCCGGCGCCTACGTTTGTTTCATAAAGGAAGCGGCGGCGCATTTTATTTGCTGTAGCGCGGAGCTCTTTATAGAAAGCCATGCTCATTGAATTTGCACGTTTATTCGGCGTAGCAATATGCATTCCGGCTTTAAGAATATCAAGATAGCGTTCCGGCAGGTCGTAAGACGCAGTACAGTCAACAAAAATCGGGTTAAGCGGCTTTACGCGGCGCACAAATTCAAGAATTTCGTCAAGATTTGTAGGCTTGCCGTTGTCTTTTACAGCATCGCGCCAGTTGCGCAAGTCTAAGCTTGTCTCGCTCATAATCATGCCGTCAATATTTGCAATTGCCATAACACGAATATCGATGCCCTGTGCAAGCAGATCTTTCTGCTGGTCGCGGATTTGATCCATAAGTGCGCCGCCGATGTTTCCTACACCGAAAGCAAAAACTTCGATTGTCTGCGCTGTGTTGAAGCAGAATCTATGTGCAATGCGGACAGCAGTATCGCCGTCTTTTCCGTTTATAACAACAGAAATGGAACGCTCTGAAGAGCCCTGTGCAATAGCCAGAATGTTGATGTCCTGGCTTGCAAGTGAATCAAGGAAAGTACCTGCAATTCCGCGCTTGTGCTTCATGCCGTCGCCGATAATTGAAACAATCGCGCAGTCTTCCTGCGTTTCAATAAGATTAATCATGTTCTCGCGGAGCTCAAGCTCAAATTCTGAGCCAAGAATCTCCTGAACAGTGCGTGCATCGCTCTGGTTAACACAGAAACTGATTGTATATTCTGAACTTGACTGAGTAATCAAAAGCATTGAAATGCCTGCGCGGGAAACAGCAGCAAAGATGCGCGCTGCCATGCCTGACTTGCCTTTCATGCCGCTGCCAGAAACACTGATAATTGCAGTATTTTTAAGGCAAGAAATGCCGCGGATAGGACCGCTTGACTTGAAGCTGCCGCTTGTAATGCGTGTACCGCGGCTTGAAGGGTTCATGCTGTTAAGGCTCCATGCCTCAATGCCTTTTGCGGCAAGCGGTGCAAGTGTCTTAGGGTGCAGAACCTTTGAACCGAAGAACGAAAGTTCCATAGCTTCTTCATAGCTCATGTCGTTAACCATGATTGCGTCTTTTACAATACGCGGGTCAGCTGTGAAGATTCCGTCAACGTCTGTCCAGAATTCAACCTTTGATGCGCCAAGACCAACGCCGACAAGTGCTGCTGAAAAGTCTGAACCGTTGCGGCCTAAAAGCCCCATTGAGCCGTTTTTCCATGTGCAGATAAAGCCCGGGAAAAGCAGAATTCTTGAACCAGAACCTACTCTGCCGTCGCGGACTGCTGCCAAAGCTTCAAGTGTTCTCGGCATATCAGGGTCACCTTCTGCCTGATTTCCGGTTGTGTAAATATATTTGCGAGAATCCAAAAGGCAGACAGACTGACCTTTCGCTTTAAGCACAGCCGCAACAATCGGGCTTGAAAGGCGTTCGCCTATGCCCATAATGCGGCAATGCACAGAAAGCGGACATTCGCCGAAAGCAGAAACGGCATTCAAAAGCCGCTCGTACTCGCCGAAAACTTCGGAAAGGTCTTGCATAACGGCTTTTGCGTCAAAGCCGCTCAAACTCTGAGAAATTTCGGTACAAATGGTGTTATGAGTATCTTTAATTGCAGCAATAAATTCCTGCGGAAGCGCACCGGTAACTGTCTTGTCGATGCTTTCCTGAAGCTTGTTAGAAATGCCAGCAACAGCAGAAACTACAACGCTGATGCGGTCTTTTTCTGCGCGGCCAATCATTATGTCTGCCGAATCCAGAATGCGGCGGGCACTGCCCATTGAAGTTCCGCCGAACTTTAAAGTAATCATTAAACACCCCTGAAAATCTTTGAAACGCCGAAAAGAGCAATTTCAAAGATTGCAAAAATATAAATTAGTTTATCTTATATGAAAAAAATAATCTATATAGCAAATTAAACTAGTAGATTAATTGAAGCTAAAAACAGAATGTATACGTCTTATATTCCAGTGTATCTGTTATTTTGTCCCACAAAGCTTTGTCTACGATGCCGGTCTGGGCAAGGTTAAGCTGTTTCTGCACGTTTTTTACAGCAGTCTCTGACTGTCTGCCGAAATAGCCGTCAATGTCTATTGTCTGACCGTAGCAGGCGCAGAGCAAAAACTGAAGGTATCTTATGTCATCGCCGTAAGCATGTGGCTTTACAATTTTGAGCTCGCGCGAAAATTCCGGTTTTTCAAGTTCTTTTGGCGGCAGCACATTTATCTTTTCACCAGCTTCAAGTCTGCACACAATATTTTTGGCTGCTTCATAAGACGGGTCAACACCTTCTTCCCGCGTTTCGTCGTTTCCTTCGTCCATTCCGATTTTTCTTACGACAAGTGCAGAGCCGGTGTTTTCCACAAGAATTTCAAAACCGCCGCCGCCATACCAGAAGAAGAAATGCGGCAAGCCGTTCTGCTTTTCATCAAAATCC
>CAMJMF010000260.1 GCA_946406925.1 uncultured Spirochaetales bacterium
TCAAGAAAGGCGGCGCAGACATTCTGCTTGGCACGCAGATGATTGCCAAGGGCTTGAACTTTCCGGGTGTAAAGCTTGTCGGCATTATAAACGCTGATACAGCACTGCACATGCCTGACTTTCGCGCGGCTGAAAGAACTTTTTCGCTTATTGTGCAGGTTGCAGGCAGAGCCGGCCGTTATTTTCCAGACGGAAAAGTTATTGTACAGACTTGGAACCCTACACGCTGTGCAATCGAAAAAGCTTGCACTTCAGATTTTGAGGGCTTTTATAATGAAGAGCTTGAAACAAGAAAAATGGCTTTATTCCCGCCTTATTCAAGGTTAATAAGGCTCGTTTTCAGGTCTAAGAACCAGAAAGACGCAGAAGCTTCTGCCGCCAGCGCAGCTGAGTTTCTTCAGTCTGATTCAGCCGCCACAGAAGTTTTAGGACCAGCTGAATGTGCGCTTTCTCTTATTTCGTCAAATTACAGATTTCAGGTTCTTCTGCGCGGACCTTATCTTGCGCCGCTTCAAAAGCTGTGCAATGCTTTTCTCCGCTCTTACAGAGTGCCGCAGGGCGTTTACATTGAAGTTGATGTTGATCCTGTCGCGCTGCTCTAAGCATTAAGCTTTAGTCAGCTTGAACAGCAGGACCTCTTCTGATGCCGTCAAAGCCGACACTCCACAAGAATAGACCAGTAGGCGGTGCGGTTGGTCCGGCTAATTTTCTGTCGCAGGAAGCTACTATCTTTGCAAAGCCTTCTTTGTCCATGCCCAGTTTTTCGTAATAAAGCAGGCTGCCTACAATTGAGCGCACCATTTTCCACAAAAAGGCATTTGCACAAATCTCAAAGACAACTTTGTTGCCTTCGTTAAAAAAGACAGCATGCTCTATGTATCTGAATGTAGATTTGCTCTGGTCTCCGCTTGCGGCAAAGGTTGCACAGTCAATTTCGCCTCGAAGCACAGAAGCCATTCTGTTGAGTCTTTGTAGGTCAATTTTTCTGTGAATGCCCCAGACGTAGTTCATCTGATGTGCTGGCGGTGTGCAGCCTGTGTACAAAAAGTATCTGTAAGTTCTTTTGGTTGCAGAAAACCGCGCATGAAATGAATCATCAACAACACTTGCTGACATAATCCGTATGTCTTTAGGCAGATACGAATTAAGCGCAAGAGGATAATTTTCTACCGGAATAGAATCTATAGGAGAGAAAAATGTTGCTGCCTGTGCGGCAGCGTGTACACCTGAATCTGTACGGCCTGAGCCATGCAGATTAATCTGTGATTTATGAACAATTTCCAGAACTTTTTCTATTTCACCTTGGACAGTACGCTGCCCGTCCTGCTTCTGCCAGCCGCAAAAATTGGTACCGTCGTATGAAATTAAAAGAAGAATGTTCCTCATTTATTCATCATCATCTTCGTTGAGTGCATTTGCGGCTTTAAGTTCAGCTGTCAGCTTGTCATACAAATCTCTTGAGTGTTCAAGCAGCGGACCTGGTTTTGCTTTTGAAGATTTACCCAAACCGAACATACGTGCAAGCGCACGCTTATGCTCGTCAAGCGATTTTAGCCGTGCTTCCTGGTTGTCAGTCTGCCCGTATTTGTAATAAAGCAGTGCTGTAAGATAAACACAGCCGTCAAAACCGTAGTTTTTATCCAAATCAGGGCCGTAAGAACCGATGTTGCCGATACGCTCTTCACCGTTTGATTCTTTGCGGACAGCTTCATTATAAAAGAACATTGCTTTCTGGTAGAAAACCGAAGCAATATAGTCGTAATTTCTGTCAGGGCAGACTTCGTGAAGGTCATTAGACATCCATGCAAGTCTTATTGTAAGCATAGCGCGGCGCATTGTTGTTGAATACTTTGCCGGCGGCAGTTTTTCGTAACACAAAAGCGCAAGATAATTGGCGGCTGCACCGTCAATCAGCGTTCTGTTACGTGTATAGTCAAAATAAGGAAAAACAGTCTTTACTGTGTCAACACGTTCCTGTGATGATTCACAAAGCTGTTCAGCCAATGTCTTGTCAATTGAGGTAAAATCATTCCAGAACAATGCAAGAAAACATTGAGGACAAACACCAATTGAATAAACCAACGGATAAACGCGGCCGTATTTCTGTGATGGTGTATATGTTCGGCGCAGCTCATCAGTCAATTCACCTGCAAGAAGACGTCCGCTGCCTGAAAGCAGTTCTTCGCGTGGAAATTCTGCACCACATGCAGGACAAGTTATTTTCTGCTTTGAAAAATAAGTTAATTGAAGTGTTTTAGATTCAATAACGTGTTTTTTGTACATTTCAGTCCTCTCTTTGAATAGCTCTACTGTGCACCAGAAACTTCAGGCAGAATTACAGGAGCCGGTTCAACTGATATATTGATATAATCGGCGGAAATTGAAACAAGCGTAAGCCCATCTGGCAAATGAATTGATACAGGAAGCGTATATTCACCTTCTGTCTCAATTGAAGAACAGTCTACTTGCGCAGTGTACTGTGACGGCTTGTAGTTTTTCAGTGCATTCTGCGCACCTGAAACCGTAATTGACAAATTTGAAAGCTGCTTTACCTGAAAATACGGATTCAGCGATGCAAAATTTGCATTAACTCCAGAAAATGTCTTTGTAAGCTGCTTTGGCAGAATATTGACATTCATATAAACTGAACTTGCACCAGAAATGTTTATAAGATCGTTCGGTATGAGCGGCTTTATCTGGGTTGTCTGCGTAAAAGGCGCATTCTTATTTGCAAGCGGCAGAACAATCGACAATGTTGCCGCTGAATTCTCAACAGCGGTTTTTGGTCCTGTAATTGTTATCTGGTCAGGCGAGCATGAATAGCCTGTAACTTCATAGCCTTCATCAACCTCGCCTGTAAAAATAGGCTTTATAGGAATATCTCTTACAGTGCGTTCCTCAAGCAGCATGGTAATAACTTTTGGTTTTGGGTCTACCTGCAGCGGCTCAAACAGCTGCGCTCTTTGAGAAAGATTTATCTGTATCGGTATTGAATAAATTCCCTTCTGAAGATACTGGTCTGCGTCAATATAGGCTGAAAAATCACCTGTCTGCAAAGTATCAATAATATCTTTTGAAGCTTTTACAACAATGCGGATTGTTTTCGGCGTCTTTTGGGCAGGCACTAAATCTCTGTTAGAAACAACTGAAAGCGGCACAGAAAATATGCGTGTTT
>CAMJMF010000261.1 GCA_946406925.1 uncultured Spirochaetales bacterium
GCTTTTATCATGCCTTCAAGCGAGATAAACGCCAGCGAATCTGCACCAATCTCTTTGCGGATATCCTCAAGTTCATGCGTACTCGAAATAAGCTCGTTCTTACTCGGTGTGTCTATACCGAGGTAGCACGGAAACTTTACAGGCGGCGAGCTTACGCGGAAGTGCACTTCTTTCGCCCCTGCCCTGCGCAAAATCTGCACAAGGCGGCGGCTTGTTGTTCCGCGCACAATCGAATCATCAATTACGATTACGCGCTTGCCTTCAAGGTCACTTCTGATTGCGTTGAGCTTTACGAACACCATATTCTCGCGTTCTTTCTGTGTAGGCGCAATGAATGTGCGCCCGATATATTTGTTTTTGATAATTCCCATGCCGTATGGAATGCCGCTTGCTCTGGCATAACCCTGCGCCGCGCCAAGCCCGCTGTCAGGCACACCGATTACAACGTCTGCATTCACCGATGATTCTTCAGCGAGCACCTCACCCATGCGGTAGCGCGCCTCTTGAACGGAAATACCGTCAATTACAGAATCTGGACGGGCAAAATAGACATATTCAAAAATACAGGTCTGCTTTTCGGCTTTTTCTTCAGGCTGAATTGAGCGTAGCCCATCGCGGTTAATTACAACAATCTCGCCCGGCTCAACATCGCGCAAAAATTGTCCGTTCACAGAATCAATTGCACAAGATTCTGAAGTAAGAATATAACCGTTTTCAACCTTTCCAAGGCACAGCGGGCGGATTCCGTTCGGGTCGCGCACACCGATGAGCATACTTTCGGTCATAATACAAAGGGCAAAAGAGCCTTTTATCATTCGGGCTGCCTGAACAACTGCATCAACAAAGCGTTTTTGATTTTCGGCTTTTGAAAAATTCTCTTTGCCGCAGGAACCGAGTTTTCCGCCGTTTTCAATAAATTTGCGCACAATCAGTTTCAGAATAACTTCAGTATCGCTTGAAGACGAAAAAGTGCTTCCGCCGTCTTCAAGCATTGCGTGCAGTTCTTCGTAATTGACAAGCTGACCGTTATGGGCAAGTGCAATTGAGCCCATCTTGAAAGAATTCACAAAGGGCTGAGCGTTTTCAATAGTTCTACCGCCTGCTGTTGCGTAGCGCACATGACCAACGGCAATGCTGCCCGAAAGCTTTTCAAAGTGTCCCTGCTTAAAAATATCGCTTACAAGCCCGATACCTTTGTGCAGCTTTATTGTCTCACTGTCTGTCGCCGCAATGCCGGCACTTTCCTGGCCGCGGTGCTGCAAACTGGTCAGCGCAAAATAAGAAAGAGCAGCGGCATTTGTCGCTCCGTAAATTCCAACAACTCCACATTCGTCCCGAAAGCCCATAATCACCTCGAAAAAAACAAAACGCCGCAGACAATACCCCTGCAATAAAGGATATTATCTGCGGCGTCTTTGCCGTTTAACTTTACAGTTCAATTATTATGAAATGCACATGCACTGTCAATAGAACAGCTCAGCAACTAGCGCTTTTAAATAAATTCGGCATGGCAAAGCGTTTCAGACCGTTTCATAATAAGCTTCAAGTTTCGAGCGCGCGGTGACATAGTATTTTTCAAGCTGTTTGTCAAAATGCTTACCGAAACTTTCCATCATAATTGAATCTGCCTTTTCAAAGCTCATGCTCTCTTTGTAGACGCGCTTGCTGACAAGCGCATCGTACACGTCGGCAACAGCCATAATGCGCGCCTCAAGCGGGATTTCTTCTCCTTTCAGCCCTTCCGGATAGCCCGAGCCATCGCAGCGTTCGTGGTGATAATGCGCAACATTTTCAGCAAGCAGATGAAAAGCCTGATCGTCTGTCTCTTTAAGAATCTCGTGAACGATGCGCGCGCCTTCTTTTGCGTGTGTCTTCATTATCTCGAATTCTTCTGCTGTAAAGCGGCCGGGCTTACGCAAGACAGCATCGTCAACTGCGATTTTACCCAAATCGTGCATCGGCGCAGCCTTTATCAGATTGTGGCAGAATTCTTCTGAAAGCTTGAGCGCATCACCGCTTTTGTCATTCGTAATCTCGTCAAGTAACAGCTTAACGACATCGCTTGTACGCTTAATGTGGCCGCCGGTTGAATTGTCGCGGCTTTCTACCATTGTCGCCATGCTCAAAATCAGGTTATCGTGCATCTTAACGATATTTTCAGTTTTTTCTGCGACTTCATCTTTAAGGCGGTCATTGAATTTGTTCAAAAGCGAAATATATTTCTGGTTTCTTGTATCGTCCTGCATATACAGGATATAGCCGCGGTTAGTGCGCCCGTCAAAGAGATTGTTTATAGCAACTTGGAAAATCTGCCTGCCGGAGTTTTTGAAAAAGCTGTTCTTTTTTGGGTCAACGGCATATTTACAGATATTCACTATAAGTTCATCATTCACTTCAGAATTTGCCGGTACAGAATCATCAACTTTTAATTTTGCAAGCTCCGGGTAAATGTCTTTTGCAATCTGATTGCTTCCAAGATAGTGGAAATTATTATCAAAAGAAGCAAAGCCGGTTTTTCCATTAGATGAAATCGTTTCAATTGCCGTATCAGTCACATCGTACAGAATTATTCTGCGGCTAATAATAATAAGGACAATGCCGCAAATAACATAGTTCAACGGCATAACGTCAACCTTTATATGGAAAAATTTTCCTATAAAGAAAGTAAGCACAGAAATAGATTCGCAGGCGAACATATAGCGCAGGTTATGGCGTGAAACATCATTCTTTTTGCGGAATGCATAAACAATCGCGCTGATTGTAATTATCATATAAATAAGCATCTGGACATAATACAGTGTATGCACAATTCCATACTTTTTATGAAGAACCAGATGATTACCTATTAATTCACCTGTAATGTCTTTATAAAAAATTGTTGACGAACCAATCGTAAGAGCTGAAATGAAGAAAAAGGCGGAAATACCGAACAAAATCAGCCTGATTGGTTTTCTTATATTCAGATTGCACAGATTGAAAATTGCGTACATTATAAAGACATGCGGAAATATTCCAAGATATGAAACTTTTATACCGAGAATTGCTTCCGGCACAGTCTTAGCAACGGCAGTCATGTAATAGCCTAAATTTGCAATAGGCATTAACGCAAAGTTCAATGTGATAAAAACTGAAAATCTTTTTCTCCAGATTCCGGCATAAATTCCTG
>CAMJMF010000262.1 GCA_946406925.1 uncultured Spirochaetales bacterium
TTCATCGAGATTGTGTAGAACAAATCGCCTGTACCGTTCTTAGAGAACTCAACAGGAAGCTCTTTGTCTTTGGCAAGGCCCTTAACCGGATCTTCTGTCAAAGAGCAGGTCTTTTCTACAGGGTCAGCACCCAAGCCCTTGAATTTGCCGTCAACAAACTTCTTGCCGTTTATCAAAGCTTCAGCCGTAAAGTTTGTATCCTCAAGATTGTTTGCCTTGATATAAGTTGCAAACGCATCAAGAACACGCGCTGTTGTAGCTGTTGACTTCCAGTAGCCATTAGAAGCACGCTGAAGCTGCAAAAGCTGATAAACAAGGCGGCCTACGTTGTCATTTTCAGGGTCAGCAACTGAATAGAACTTTAACGCAAGTGCATAAGTTTCTATTTCACCACCGAAGAACTGCCAGTAAGACCAGTTCTGGTGAGTTATGTCAACTCCGCGTGTAGTCGGGCGCATAAAGCTTGAAATCTTTTTCTGTACTTCTTTGACTTTTGCAGTCTGTTTTCTTTCAGCATACATAAGACCTGCATAGCAAAGTTCTGAAACAGAAGCCTTCTCGTCATTTACAATCGCCTCAATTGTAGAATCTTCTACATATTTGCCGAGGCGGACAAGAACATAGTTTACATAAGCCTTCATGTACAAAGACGGAGTATAATGCTCATTCGACAGCATTTTTGCATATTCAGTTGAAATATAACCGGCGAGCTTATTCGGGTTAATCTTAACATCGTAGTCATTCTCTTTTGCGGCTGCAACAATTTCACCGATGCGCACGCTTACAGGGAAAGACGCAGTATTGCCGGTCGGCCAGTACGGGAAGCTTCCGTCTGCACGCTGGTAATTCTTCCATTTCTTAAGCTCAGCTTCTACAACCTTGCGCGGCTTCTTTACCTCGCTGTCGAGTCCAAGAACCTTGATGTAGTCTGCAAAGTAAACCATCGGCATAATTGCACTTGAACGCTGCTCAAGACAGCCGTACGGATAATGGAATACATAATCTACAGCTTCTTTCAAAACGCCGAGGCGTGTTGCATCAAGCGTTATCGAGATATTTCCCTGATTGTTGTCTGAATCACCAGGAATTACGAGAAGCTCTTTTGCAGAAGCGTTCTTGTCTTTGCCAGTTGAGCCGGTTGTTGTTACAGTCTCAAAAACATACGGACGTTCAATTTCAATCGGCTTTAAGATTCTCTCATTAAGAATCTTTGAACGTACCGTAAACTGAACAGTAACAAAGCCTGCTTTTTCAGTTTTAAGCGGGAACATTAAAATGCTTGTTGAATTTGCCTGAACAGTTATAGACTTCTTTGTTTCTTTTATAAGAGAAGCGTGACCAACTGCTCTTTCAATGCCGTCAACTTCAACAGGCTGTCCTGATTTTTCAATGCCGTCAAATATCTCGGCTTCAATTTCCAAAGTCTGCGGAGTATCCTGAAGGTTAGAGATTACAAGACCAGCCTCGCTTATATCGTTCAGGCGCAAAGTTGAAGGCACAACGTCTCTAGCAGAAACTGGATTTGAAACATTTACCTCGCTCTCTGAAATTGCAAAATTGCTGCCGTTTACGCCGACTGCTGTAACACGATAAGCCGTCAAATTGTCCGGCCAGACAAATGTACATTCAACAGAACCGTCTGCGCCGGTTACAAGATAAGGCTCAAACACTGCTGTCGGGTCAAAATTCTTGCGCTCGTTCATCTTTTCTGAATCATCGCCCTCGGCATCGCCGCCGAACATTCTCTTTGCGGCATATACTACAGGGTCAATGAGCAGAGAACGCGAGTCGCCGCCCTTTGTAGCAATCGGATAGTGGTAATCTCTATAGAAATATTCAACAGGATTAGGAACATGGTAGCCGATCAAATCGATTACACCGCGGTCAACTGCCATGAATGAAATTTCTGCGCCAGATACAGGCTTGCCGTCTTTTGTTGCCTTAAGCGTAAATTTAGCGGTTTCGCCCGGTCTGTAAGATGACTTGTCGCCTTTTACACTAATATCAAATTTAACAGAGTCTGTATTAACATGAACCGGTGTAAGACCAAAGTAGCCTTTCGGCTTGTTCATGTCCAGTGTGTCAAAATCCTGAACAGGGTCACCTGTTCGTGTTGAATAAGTTGAAAGCGTTACATACGCAACTGGCAGATATTCAGCCTTAACAGGAATATCCAGAACAGTTACAGATTCTTTAATATCAAGAATTTCCTGATGGAATACGCCTTCGCGTTCCACTGTAAGAAGATATTTACCCTTTTCAAGCGGGCTCTGAAGCATAATCTGAGCTGTATCGCCGATTGAATAGCTGTCTTTGTTACATGTCAATGTGAGCTCGTCTGTCTGGTCACCGTACCAGTACCAGTCTGAGCCTATTACATAGAATCTGCGCTCTGTTACAACGTCGCTGCCGTTTTTGTCTGTGCTGGACAATCTTATAAGATAAGAACCGCTCTTTGACGGCGTAATGCTGAACGAACCGTCTTTATCAAGCGGCACAGTCATTGTCTGGTCTGTGACCATATTGCGCACATATCTTGTGTTTACTGTGCCGTAAACGCCCATCTGCTGAACAAGGTTCCATTCTTCACGCTGAAGCTCAACAGTAATAGAGCGTTTTGCCTTGTTTTTCGGAATAACATTGTCTGTAACAGCCGAGCCGTCTGGTGTTACAGCCTGATATTTGAAATCAAGCTTGTCACCTTTTTTGGCAAAGCCTTTTATGTTAGTCGGCGCGCTCAAGCCTATGTAATAAAGCGCCGGATGAACAACAGTAGAAGCAGAAGCCGCAATCATCTGATTGCTCTGGTCTGTTACACGCACTTCAGAGCGGTACTGGTAAGCCATGCCTTTCAAAGATTCGCCACCAGAAGCAATTGAAGTTGAGCCTTTGCCTGTTACAGAAAGCGTGCCCTCTTCCCTGCCCAAGTAAGAGCGGCTGTCATAACCGAACATAGGCCCGAATTTGTAGCCGTCAAATTTTGCTCCGCTCAAACTGAAACCGCACGGCTCTCTAAACCATGAAGTTTCAAAGCCGCAGCCGGCAAGGCTTCCGCCGCCAAGATATTCAGCTGAAACAGAAGCGTCAATGCGGTCGCCGCGTATGTAGGTTATATCCGGTATAGAGGCAGAAGCCTGAAAGCGCAGGCGCTCAAAA
>CAMJMF010000263.1 GCA_946406925.1 uncultured Spirochaetales bacterium
TCGCTATAATGGCGCGATTTACAACATCGCATTTTCAAAGTTACCTCTAAAAACTAAAGTTTTTAGAGGTCCTCTTAAGGAGTTTCTAGTGACTATTCTTTATACAGTTATTGTTGCTTTTGTTTTAGCCTTTGTTCTCGGTGTGCTTCTGGGCATTTTCAAGAAATTTTTCTCTGTTCCTGTTGATCCAACTGTGGAAAAAATCCGCGCTGTTTTGTCAGGCGGAAACTGCGGCGGCTGCGGCTACCCTGGCTGCGACGGTTTTGCCGCCGCCTGCGCAAAAGGCCTTGCACCTGTTGACGGCTGCACCGCCGGCGGTGTTGCAACAGCTAAGAAAATCGCCGAAATAATGGGACAGTCTGTTTCAATTGAGCAGAAAGTTGCAGTTGTTGCTTGCGGCGGTTCAAAAGAGCATTCTGTTGTGAAAGGCGAATACATCGGCATAAAGTCTTGTGCCGCGGCAAAACAGAGCATAAACGGCACTAAAATGTGCAGCTGGGCATGTATCGGCTTTGGCGACTGTGCAGAAGCCTGTAAATTTAACGCTATTGCAGTAAAAGAAGACGGTATTGCACATGTTGATTCCGCTAAATGTACAGGCTGCGGCGTTTGTATAGGTGTATGCCCTCAAAAGATTATTACAAAAATACCTGCGGCGCAAAAGCTTGTGCATGTAAACTGCTCAAACCGTTCACAGAACAAGCCTGCTATAATCAAGAACTGCAAAAGCGGCTGCATAAAATGTGGAAAATGCGAACGCACATGTACAAAAAATGCGATTCACCTGGTAGACGGTCTGCCGGTTGTAGATTATTCACTTTGTACAGCTTGCGGCGACTGTGTAAACGGCTGCCCGACAAAGGTTCTTGAGCTTGTTAATAACTAATTCTGAAAACTTGTACAAATAAAGATTAGAATGCCGGACTAAGCTGCCCGGCATTTTTTTTGCTAGAATGCGGCAATTACTTCACCGGAAGGGTACCTTTCTGTAATAAAGCCTCTTATTCTTCTGCTTTGCAGAGCTTTAACCAGAGCAATAATACGCGGGTCGTTCTGGCTGCCTTCTTTTACAGCAACAATGTTTATATACGGAATATTCTTCTGTTCTACGATAATTCCGTCTCTTCCTGCACTGAGCCCTGCTGCAATGGCGTAGTTTCCGGTGATAACAACAGCATCAACATCATTAAGGGCTTTAACAAGAAAAGAAGTTTCTATTTCAAGGATTTTTATAGCTCTAAAGTTGATTGTAATATCCAGCGGCGTAAGATCGCCGGTGGCTTCTGGGTTAAGCTGAATAAGACCTGCAGACTGCAAAAGCTGAAGCGAGCGTGTCCGGTTTGAAGGATCATTTGCAATTGCAATTGTTGCTCCTGTTCTAAGATCTCTTATAGAAGAAAGTTTCTTTGAGTAAAGTGCAATCGGTTCTATATGAATACCGCCGGCATTAACCAGATGAAAGCCTTTTTCTTTGTTGACTTCTTCCATATAAGGAATATGCTGAAAAAAGTTAGCATCAAGCTTTCTGTTCTCAACGTCTGCATTCAGCTGGTCGTAGTCGTCCGATTCAACAATTTCAAGCCTGATTCCATGCTTAGCCAGGTCTGAGCTGATTAGTTTTAGCATTTCTGCATGTGGCTTTGATGTTGCCCCGACAACAAGCGGCGTAGAATCAGGGTCTTTAACCCCAGAAGCAAAAAGAATTGCCGCGCTCAGAAAAACTGCAATAAATGCCGGTAATTTTTTCATTTTATTCCCCTAAATATAGAATTATAATTAGTAGCCAAACCCAATTGTGCGCAGATTGCTTCGTCGCGTTGCTCCTCGCAATGACGCGCGCTGTGCATCATTTACAAGTTTTCGCTTTGCGGAAACTTGGTCGTTTCGCTAGATTAAACAAAAATCAAGGATAAATCTCAATGCGAAACACTTTTATTCGTCTATTCCTTCTGGAACGAACATATAACCTATCTGGCGGACAGTTTTGATATAGCCGCCAGGTTTTTCGTCTGTACGCAATTTGTCGCGCAGCCATGAAAGATGTGTGTAAACGGTACGCAGCCCGACTGCAGCATCATATTGCCAGAGATTGTCAAGAAGTTCCTCTTTCTTAACAGCCTGATTGGATTTTTCTATTAAATAACACAGAATCTTGAATTCCTGAAGCGTCAGGTTTACAGCCTTGCCGTTCTTTTCAAGCTTAACCTGCTGATAGTTTATTGTAAAAGGCCCGAAAGAATAAGGCTCTTTCAGCTCCAGCGCAGGGCTGAGCCCCTTCTGACCGTTATCGTCAATCTTTTTTTGCGAACGTTGAAGCAGGGCGCCTGTTCTCAACTGAACGGTTACACGCGCCAGAAATTCTTCGTGGACAAAGGGTTTTGTTATATAATCGTTTGCACCGTTCTTTAAGCCGTGAACCTTATATTTAGTGCTCCGCTTTGAGCTTAGGAATATAAACGGAGTGCGCAGGTCGCCGAGCTTTTTGCGGAGAAAGCGGACAAGGAAAAAGCCTGTGTGATCCTGAAAATTAGTTTCAGAAATAATAAGCGAACATTTGTTGCGCTGCAGCCATTCTGCCGCCTGTGTTATGTTGCGTAAAACCGTAACAGCAAAACCAGATTCTTCCAGCAGGTTCTGTGCCGCAGTGTCGTTCGTTCCGTCAATAATTAGAATTTGCTCCATAAACTAAAGTTTAACAAAAAACACCCTTTTTGTAAAATTTTCCAGAAAGTCCGCGAGATTGCTACATAAAACGAGGTCGTGTGATCTAGAGGTTTGTGTGTGTGCTTTAGTTTTTAAGAAAGTATAGAACAAACTTTTCTTTTCCGATAATATAAATGTGACAAATAAAGGTAACTTCATGTGAAAAAGGTTACAAAAAAAGATTAAAATTTGATTAAAAGTCAGAAAATATTGTGTATTTATAAAACATTTATAATACATTTATTTTTGTGTTAAACACGCAGGAATGTAATTGCATTATATTCTTGCTAACAACAAATAAAGGAGTTGTACAAATGAAAAAGATTATTGCAATCTTGCTCGCACTTGCTGTAGTTTCTATGGCATTTGCTCAGACAGTTTCTATTTCAAACGAACTGTCTACAAGCCCTTGTATCACAATCAACAGAGGACAGA
>CAMJMF010000264.1 GCA_946406925.1 uncultured Spirochaetales bacterium
CAACATCGCATTTTCAAAGTTACCTCTAAAAACTGAAGTTTTTAGAGGTTCCCATACGGAATAAACGGAGATTCAGCAAATGATTAACGGAATAACCCATATATCTATGAAATGCCGCGGCGAAGAAGGGCTGAAAAAGGTGCTTGCGTTCTATGTCGATTTGCTCGGCATGAAGGTTGTGCGCAAATGGGACGAAGGGCTTATGATAGAGACCGGCAACTGCCAGCTTGAGATTTTCACCAACCTTGAAGGCAATCCCGAAACAGGCATTATCCGCCACATTGCGCTTGATGTAGATGATTCAGCTTTTTATGCAGAAAAATGCCGCGCTGCCGGCTATCAAGTTTTTATAGAACCAAAACAGATTGAAATGGGCGGACAAAAAGCAGTTATTTCTTTCTGCTATGGCCCGCTCGGCGAGCAGGTTGAGTTTTACCAGAAATTGTAAGCCTATGCATTTCAAAGCGCAGAACCGCAAAAAAAGACCGCAAACTTTCGCTCAATGCGTGTTTACGGTCTTAAGCTGCGCTCTTTCAGTCAATGCTTGTAAGCCCGGTCGCTTCGTCAATGCCCATCATAATGTTCATGCACTGAACGGCGGCACCGCTTGCGCCTTTTCCAAGATTATCAAAGCGGGTTGTTACCATAATCCGCTCGTCATTTCCGTAAACGAAAATCTGCATGCTGTTTGTGCCTGCAAGAGTGTTTGCCGGAATAAACTGTTCGGTCAAAGTTCCTTCACCCATAAAACCGGCAACTTTTACAAATTTGCAGCCTTCATAATGAGCGGCAAACATTTCCCAAACATCTTTGGCTGTTACTTTTTTGGCAAGTAGCCTGGCATGAAGACCAACTGTAACCGTCATGCCCTGAAAATAATCACAGACGTATGGATTGAAAATTGGTTCAAAAGCAAGACCGCTGATTTTTTTTATTTCAGGCAGATGCTTGTGCTGCTGGGTCAAAGCATATAAGCGCGGACTATCAAGCCCGGTGTCGCGGTTCTCTGCTTCGTATTGTGCAATTGCCTTTTTGCCTGCACCTGAATAGCCGCTCACTGCATGAATTACAACCGGATAATCAGCCGGCATAATTCCTGATTTTACAAGCGGATAGCAGATTGCATTAGAACCGCTTGCGTAGCAGCCCGGCACAGCAACGCGGTTAGAGCCTGTAATCTTTTCGCGGAAAGATTTGTCAAGCTCTGGGAAACCGTAAGCCCAGTCTGGGTTTATTCTGTGTGCTGTTGAAGCATCTATAATTCTTGTTTTTGGGTTTGTGCAAAGCTCTGCCGACTCAATTGCGGCTGCGTCTGGAAGGCACAAAAAGGTAAAATCCGAAGCATTAATCATTTTTGCTTTTTCAGCCGGATCTTTTCTTTTTTCTTCATCAATAGAAATGATTTCGATATCATTTCTTTTTTCAAAGCGCTCAAAAATTTTAAGGCCAGTTGTGCCTTCTTTTCCGTCTATAAAAATCTTGTAACTCATGCCGGAATTATACAGCTTTTGCCTTTGATATGGAATAAGTGATATACTGAAAACATGAGATTGTACTTTATTAGACATGGCGAACCGGATTATAAGACTGATTCTCTGACAAAGCTTGGCAGAGAGCAGGCGCAGAAACTTGCAGAGCACATTCACGAGCTGAAGCTTGACGAAATCTATTCATCGCCGCTCGGCAGGGCAGTGCAGACTGCCGCTTATTCTGCTGAAAAACTGAATCTTGAAGTAAAAACTTTGCCGTGGCTCAAAGAGCTGCTTTGGGGCGATTATTCGGGCAATGCATATTCAACAGATAGCCCGTGGTCAATAAATGAGCGTTTTATATCAACAAGACACGCATACCCTGCCGGTGAAAGCTGGAAAACAGAAGAAGCCGTAAAAAATGACCGCATGGTTGAAGACGTTGCGGAAAAATGTACAAAACTTGATGAATGGCTTAAAACACGCGGCTTTGAACGCTACGGTCAGCTTTACAAGACGGGCGGCTCTTTGCCGGAAAAACAGAAGAACATTGCGTTTTTCTGTCATGGCGGTGTTTCAACAGCTCTAATCGGTCATCTATTGAATATTCCGTTCTGGCAGATGATTGCGCACTTTGGCTTTGATCTTACATCAATAGCCTGCATAGAATTTTCAGAAACTGACGGCTGTTCGGGCACAAATGCAGAGCATTATTCAGCCGCTCATCTTGCGTTTTCTGGCGACGTTCATCATCTGCAGAATTAGGAGAAACTATGAAAGTTGGAATTATCGGATTTGGAAGCATGGGCAGCATGATTGCCGGAAAACTGCTTGAGAACAAAGTTATAAAGCCTTCTGAATTAATCTGCGCAAACAGAACTTTGTCTAAAATGGACAATTTCAAAAAAGCATATGCAGACTGCACCGTTACAAGTGACAACCAGCTTGCGGCAAAAGCTGATATTGTTTTTGTGTGCATACGCCCTGCAAGTCTCAAAGAGGTGCTTTGCGGAATTGCGCCGGTTGCCGGAAAAAACACGCTCATCGTTTCGCTTAACGGCAGCGTTTTGTTTGAGCAGCTTGAATCTGTGCTTGCTGAAAAGACCAGAATCGCTAAAGTTATTCCGTCTGTAAATGCTGAAGTTGATTATTCTGTGACTTCTGTCTGCTACAACCAGCATGTCAGCCCTAAAGATAAGAACAGGCTTGAAAGCCTTTTGAAATCGTTCGGCTCTGTCAGCGAAGTGGCTGAAAACGAGCTTGGCATGGCTTCTGAACTTACAAGCTGTATGCCGGGGTTTATTGCTGCACTGTTTTCTGTGTTTGCTGAAAAAGCACAGCCGCACACAGCTTTGCAGCCAGCACAGATAGAAGACATGCTCGCAAGAACTTTGGAAGGCACCGGCAGGCTGATTACCCAAAAAGGCTTGAGCTTTTCTGAAGTGCTTGAAAGAGTTGCAACCAAAGGCGGAATTACCGAAGTGGGTGCCGCCGAAATCTTTGAGAACTTCGGCAAAGTAGCCGCCGCAGTTTTTGATAAAACCCTGGAAAAGCGCAAAGCCACCACGCAAAAAGCGAAAGAATCTTTCTAAGGGGCAAGGAAAACCCCTAATCCGAGGCGCGGTTTTCCCTTCCCCTTAAAC
>CAMJMF010000265.1 GCA_946406925.1 uncultured Spirochaetales bacterium
GGCATTCTTGTCCGTTACTTTGATATTGACGTTATAAGAGATTTTGTGCGCATTACAATCGGAACAGACGAGCAGATGGAAAAGCTGCTCGAAATTATGCGTACAATATAGGATTTATTGTTATTAGGAGTTTTTATGCATTTTTTAGTTTTATCAGACGCACATGCAAATACAGAATATCTTGGTAAACTTGATGATGAGTTTAAGAAGGCTGATGCCGTAATTTTTGCCGGAGACTTTACAAACCAGAACGAAGCAGAGAAGGCTATGCCTGTGCTTGAGCTGCTTGAGAAAAAGTCGCCCGCACTTTATGCGGTTTTGGGCAACTGTGATGAGCCTGCTTTCTTAGAAGAACTTGAAAAGCGCGATATTTCCGTTCAGGGCACTATGGTGTTCCGCGACGGTCTTGCATTTGCAGGCTCTGGCGGTGCTTCTATCTTTACAAGAACAACACCGAACGAACGCACCGAAGAAGAGCTGCAGAGTGATTTTGACATGGTTGCAGAGCATTCCGCCGAATACGAAGAACCTGATGTAGACGGTGGCGCAGAAGCTGAATCAAAAGCGGCTGCTCAGTCAGATGCTTCGCTTGAATGGAATAATCTGATTGTTATTTCGCATAATCCGCCGAAAGACACAAAAGTCGATATGATTACAAGCGGACTTCATGTTGGTTCGGCTTTATACAGAGAATTCCTTGAAACTTACCAGCCGCTTCTGGCTGTGTCTGGGCATGTGCACGAAGCCACTGCTGTTGATACAATCGGCAAGACAACCGTAATAAACCCGGGCCCGCTTATGGAAGGCTGCTACGCTGTTGTAGACATTCAGAAAAAAGACGGCGCATGGGCTGTAACTACAGCTTCTCTCAAAAAGCTTAACTAGCCTGCATATTCGGACTGAAAAGCGCAGCCGGAGCCATACTCATTGCGGGGGAAAAGCACCGTCTTTGCGAGTTGAAGACGAAGCAATCCCGGCTGCGCTTTCAATCTCACATACTGAATTTACCTTATATGTTAGACTGTACAAATTATAAATCTGTGCTATACTGGAGAAAATGAATATTTTCTAGACTAGGAGTAAGAAAGTGGCTGGAAAGAAAGTGCGCGTTAAGATTGCGTTCAAATTTTTGATGATGTACCTTGGTGTCGGGCTTATTGTAAGCTTGACTATCGGAGCTGTTTCTTATGGCACAGCATCAAAAAGCTTGTCCATAGCTGCATACGAACATATTGACGCAATTGCAACAGACGTTGTGCATCAGGTTGAATCGATAAACGAAAAGCATTTTCAGACTCTTCATTCAATAGCTTCTTTGGACATGATACGCGATGAAAATGTTTCTCTTGCGGCAAAGCAAAAAGAGATTGTCGGCATCGTTCCTGCGATAAGCGACAATTGTATAGATATGGCATTTTATGACGCAAACGGTGATGCACTTCTGGCAGACGGAAGGCGCATAAATTTTGCCAACCGCCCGTATTTCCAGGAAGCTTTTGCCGGAAAAGATTTTGCGTCAAACCCGAAATTCAGTACTGTAACTAATTCAGTCTTGCAGCATTACAGTGTTCCTGTCTATAACAAGGATAACAAGCCGATTGGCGCAATCGTCATGGTTGTTCAAGGAAATACAGTCCAGAGCATGATTGAATCAATCGACATGAAAGGCGGAATGCATCCGTCTGTTCTTGACTGGGAAAAAGCAGAAACAGTTGCAAATGTAAACGAGGGAACAGAGAAAAGCGAAGATGAGGGCGGCGCAAAGCTTGACGAAAATGAAGGGCTTGGGCTTGTTCTTGCAAACATTTTTCAGGGCAAAGAAGGGATAGAAGACTTTGTAGACCCGAATATTAATATGCATCTTATAGCTTGCTACAAGAAAGTTCCTAAAACAACATGGACAGTCTTTGCGGTTGCTCCGTATGAAGTATATTTCGGAAGGCTCAATAGAACACGCAAAGCAACTGCCATGATTATTGTGCTGGCGGTTGCCATTTCAGTTGTTGTTATCGGAATTCTGGTAACTCTGCTTGTAAAGCCTCTCAATATCGTAAGAGATTCTATTACGACAATCGCAAGTGGAAGCGCCGACCTTACGCAGCGCATTCCTGCAGTTGCGCATGATGAAATTGGCGATGTAGTTGACGGCTTCAATGCGTTTGTTGAAAAGTTGCACGGAATCGTTTCGAATTTGCAAGGCTCAAAAGACAGCCTTGTTTCTGTTGATAACGCCCTTCAGGCAAGCACAAAAGAAGCGACTACTTCAATTACACGGATTATTGCGAACATAGAAAGCGTAAACGATCAGATTGGCTCGCAGGTTGATTCTGTTCAAGAAACAGCCGGTGCTGTCAACGAGATAAGCTCTAACATTGAATCGCTTGAGCGCATGATTTCTTCGCAGGCTACATGCGTTTCACAGGCTTCTACGGCTGTTGAAGAGATGATTGGAAACATCAATTCTGTAAACTCTTCTGTCAACAAGATGGTTGAGTCATTCAAGCAGCTTGAGCTTCATTCTAACGAAGGTTCTGAAAAGCAGAACAATGCCAACGAACAGATTATGCAGATTAACGAGCAGTCAAAAATGCTTCAGGACGCAAACGCTGCAATTGCTGGTATTGCTGAGCAGACAAACCTTCTTGCTATGAACGCGGCTATTGAGGCTGCCCACGCAGGTGAAGCCGGTAAGGGTTTTGCTGTTGTTGCGGACGAAATCCGTAAGCTTTCAGAAACTTCTACAGACCAGTCTAAGAGAATTGGTTCTGAGCTTAAAAAGATTCAGGACACAATTCAGGATGTTGTTAATGTTTCAAAGGAAACAAATATAGCGTTCTCAGACATTGCGTCTAGTATTAATGAAACAAGCCAGATTATTGAGCAGATTAAGCACGCAATGGAAGAGCAGCAGAGCGGTTCTAAGCAGATTATCGATGCGCTTGGTTCTATGAACAATTCTACTTCAGAAGTCCGCATGGCATCTTCAGAAATGATGAACGGAAATAAGCACATTCTTTTAGAAGTTCAGAAACTGCAGAATGCTACAGAAGTTATGAAA
>CAMJMF010000266.1 GCA_946406925.1 uncultured Spirochaetales bacterium
TGTTACTAAAAGTATTGCATAAGAGAACTTAAAAATAGATTTGTTTTCGGTATAGCGAATTTCTACGGCAGCAATTACGCTTAAAGTATGTTATTACCGGGCGCAGAAAAATACCTTAACAAAGACAGCCGCGATTTATGGACTGAACAGCTTGCAAACGACAGGCTGATTCTGGGCGAGATTGACGCGGCCATTGCTTATTTTAATTCGCCGGAAGGCGCGGACGGAATCGCCGAATACACGATTGACACCGGGCAGGACAGGCAGACGGTGAAAAGAACTGATATTAGCAATTTAATGAGCTGGCGGTCAAAGCTGATTGCAGAGATTGCACAGCTTGAACGGTCGCTGGGCATGAACGGATGCGCGGCACGGCGTATTGTTCCGGGGTTTTAAATGATTGAAAAGACACTTGATAATTACAACCTGTATTTAATGGATTTAGCGCAGGATGCCTGGAACGGTTCAAAGTTTGAAGGAAGTTTCGGGCCAATTACTGATTTTGCTTTTGTTGATTACTGGACGCTGCGCAAGCGTTCTTTGCGTTTATTCAAAGAAAACCTGTATGCAAAAGGTATTATCCGCCGTTTACTTTGGAATGAGATTCACACGGGGCTTGTTGCGGCCCCTATGCCTGTTGGTTCTGTTATCTGGTCAAAAAAGAGCGAAGACGAACAGGAAGAAAAAGTCACTGATTACGCAGAAAAATTTTCCACAGAGTTTGATTTATACGCTTCTACCCCGGCGGTTTTTGACTGGGGGAAAAAACAGAATTTTGGGGCGTTCCAGGAACAAGTTCGCTTTGAAAGCCTTGTATGCGGTGACGGTATTATTATTTCACGCATTGACAATAAAACAGGTTTACCGCGCTGGCAGTGGGTAAACGGCGATAACATAAGAACGCCGGATAATTACACACCAAAAGGCGGCAACTGGATTAAACACGGCGTAGAGTTTGACAAATACGGGAAGAAGGTTGCTTTTCATATTCGCACTGAAATTAACGGCGATGTTCATTTTGAGCGTGTACCGACAAGGGGCGAAAAATCGGGGCGGCTTATAAGCTGGATGGTTTACGGAAGCGAAACACTGCTTGACGATACTAGGGGCGAACCATTTTTGGCTGATACGCTGTATATGCTTAAAGAACTTGACCGCTACCGCGACGCTGAAACACGCGCTGCGGTTATTAACGCTATGCTTGCCTTCTTTGTGGAGCGTTCGCAGGAAAGCGCAAAAGGCGCAAGACCTAGCGACGGCCTGGCACGGTTACGCCCTACGGTTGGAACTACACCTGCCGAACCAAAAGACTATAACCCATTTCCAGATAAAAAAATTGGCGATGATTTGCGGGAAATGAAGCCGGGAACCTTCTTTGACGATTTAGATCCGGGCCAGAAGATTGTAAGCCCTGCAACAAACCGCCCTAATGTGAATTACCGCACTTTTGAAGAAGCTATTATTTCCGGGCTTGCATGGACGCACGGAATACCGCCGGAAATCTTGATGCTGAAATTTGGCAACAACTATTCAGCTTCAAGACAGGCGAACAATGAATTTGAAGTTTACCTTAGCCGTCAGATTAAAAAGAATGCAGATGCCTTTTGCCAGAACATCTACAACGCTTTTATTACACAGGCAATTTTACAAGGTCAGCTTGACGCGCCGGGATTCTTACAGGCTTACGGCGATGTTGCAAAATGGCGGGTCGTTTCTGCATGGCTTCAATGCACATGGCTTGGACTTAGCCGCCCTAGCGTTGACCGCGAAAAAGAAATCAGAGCCAGCCAACTTGCCGTTGATAACGGCTTTTCTACTTTTGACAAAGAAGCGTTACGCAATAGCGGCATGACATTAAAACAGGTTTTGCAGCAGCAGAAAAAAGAACGGGCTTTGATGAAACGCACAGGCTTTATTCCGCACGTAGACGAAGACAACAACGGAAAGCCAGCCTATACGGATATAGACGCAGAAGCAATTAACGATGAAAGCGAGCTGAACGGAAGTTCAAGCCCTTCTTCTGAAGGCGGCACAGGGGGCAAAGAATGAACGGCATGGAAGATTTGATTGTAAAAGAGCCGGAAGACAAAGCACTTGAAGCAATGGAAAAACAGCAGCTTGTAAGTGTGATTATTGACCAGCAAAAAGAACTGAACAGGATGCGCGGACTTCTGGAGCTGGAAAAGAAAAACAGTGAGCGATTCAGAAGCGGTTATTACACGCTTGCGCACTTTGACTGGATGATAACGAATGAGCGGCTACAGAAGGAATGGCGCGATGCAAAGGTTACGCCGCCATCTGATAGCTCTTTGAAATGGGTGTGTTTTGAAGGCGGTGTTGAAGTTCCGGCTTTTTATGACGGTGAAAACTGGTGGACTGAAAAGCATGAAAAAGTTAATGCGATGGTGTGGCAGCATTTGCCGCATTACGTGAAGAAAATTTTAGACAAAGAGGTTAAGCAATGTGGGAAGCAATAAGCACAGTTTTGACAAGTAAAAATACATGGATGGTACTTGTGTTTTTAGCCGTGCTTATTGCGTTGATTGCTTTTCTTGCAAAAGTCGGACTGATAACAATTCACACTAAAGCTGTAAAGATTGGTGAGGATCAAAAAGAGCGGGAAATTATAAGGCAACAAGTGGAATGGGCGCATTTGTTCATTATGAGCTTGCGGTCAAAAATCATAACAGATGAAAGCGAGTACAACGGATATTTTACAAAATATATTCTTGAACGGTGTTATGACAAGGTTGTGGAATGGATAACCTTTAACCATTTGAACACAAAAAACGCCTACATCGAAATTAAACAGGAAGAAATTTGTTCCCTGGTTTATGGGCTGGGCGTGAAAGAAGAGTTCAAGACAGCGGAATTTAAACACAGGATGCAAAACTGGACGCAGGAACTTATAGAACATCTTGTAAAAATACGCGAGGTGTACAAGTGAATCTCAACTACTCACGTGAGTAGTTTAAATCTTTTAAAAGCGAGGTGCAAAAATGAGTGAAGAAAAAG
>CAMJMF010000267.1 GCA_946406925.1 uncultured Spirochaetales bacterium
AAAACCAAACGGGTTCTTGTGGTGGTCAAGAAACGCCTGGTGAATAGATTCATCATAACATTCAGGATGAACCTGAAAGATACTTGTTGCGTTTGTTGCCATCGGAGAGTCAACATAAATAGGAATTTCTGAAATGCGGCCGTCATCTACGAGCAGGTGGAAGTAATAAATCAATTCCTGGGTTCGTTCAATTGCAAAAGACGGAATAATAAGCTTTCCTTTTTTGTCTTCAATTCTCTGAACGATTGCCGCAAGCTCGTCAAGGGCTTCTCTTACATGCTCGTGCCGGCGGTTACCGTATGTACTTTCAAGAACAATGTAATCTGGCGCTTTTATGTCAACTGCCGGATTGCGGATAATCGGCTTGCTTTTGCGTCCTAAGTCGCCGGTGAAAAGCACACAGAGTTCTTTGCCTCCGTCTGTAATTTCAAGCTGGGCAAAAGAAGAACCCAAAATGTGCCCAGCATCAAAAAATTCAAGTTTTACGCCGGGTGCAACATACATCGGTCTGTTATATGAAATAGAAACCATCTGGTCAGCGGCTTTTACAACATCGGCTTCGTTAAAAAGCGGCTGCCATGTGAATTTTTCACCTTTTTTCTTAGCCTGTTTGCGCAGATATTCAGCATCGCGTGCCTGAATGTGGGCACTATCCATCATTATAAGGTTTGCAATATCGCGTGTTGCCGGAGTAGCATAAATATTGCCTTTGAAGCCTTTCTTTGTAAGCACAGGCAGAAGTCCGCAATGGTCATAATGCGCGTGTGTCAAAATAACGGTTTCAAGCTTTTCAGCTGCAATGTCAAATTCGCGGTTTTTTCGGTCTGCTTCTGCACGTGTGCCCTGAAATGCACCGCAGTCTATTAACAGAGGTTTTCCGTTAATCTCAAGAACATGTTTAGAGCCTGTAACTTCTTCTGCTGCACCTAAAGAATAAAAACTGATAGCCATAAAAACCTCCGGAAGCTGAAATATTAAGTCAAAAGCCGGACATGAAAGCCCGGCATTTAACTTTTTTAAGAAATTCTTCTAAAAGTGTAATGCCAGAATTCAATTTTCGCAAGAAAATACGCAATTTAAGCCGACGCCCCAGCATGAAATAACACGAAAGTGAGTGGAAATAAATTGAAAAATCTGAAAATTCTGCCATAATAGAAAGCATGAAAAGATTTGACGGATTTATGCACGGGGTAAACCTCGGCGGATGGTTTTCGCAGTGTGACCACACACAATTGCGCTACGACACTTTTATTACAGAAGATGACATTATGACAATAAGCAGCTGGGGCATGGATCACATCCGGCTTCCTGTAGATTACAATCTTGTAGAAACAAATGACGGAGCTCCGATTGAAGCCGGTTATGAACGCATAAAGACTGCTGCTGAATGGTGCAAAAAATATAACCTGAACATGATTCTTGATCTTCACAAAACCGCAGGTTATTCCTTTGATGTGGGGCACAATGAAAGCGGCTTCTTTGAGAATCCGCAGCTTCAAGACCGCTTCTATAAACTTTGGGACAATTTTGCCTCGCGTTTTGCACATATTTTTGACGGAACAAAAAACGAAATCTGCTTTGAGATTTTGAACGAAGTAACAGATAAATCTTACTGCAAAAAATGGAACGCCATTGCGAAAACCTGCATTGAGCGCATCCGCAAATTTGCGCCAACAACCAAAATTCTTGTCGGAAGTTACTGGAACAATTCGCTTGCTTCTGTAAAAGACTTGGACGAACCTTATGACGAGAATATCGTCTACAATTTCCATTGTTACGAACCGCTTGTCTTTACGCACCAGGGCGCGACATGGATTCAAAAAATGAACGCTGATTTCCGCTTCCCGATAAAATCGAAATTTTCAGACTACATTAAAATGACCGAAGAAAAATGCGGACAGCCGGGCACTTCTTTTGACAGTTTCTCGCCTGACGCAACTGTTGATGAAACATATTTCGAGACAATTTTTGCTGAAGCCGTTAAAGTTGCAGAATCTAGAAACGTGCGGCTTTATTGCGGAGAATACGGCGTAATAGACAGGGTAAATATTCCAGACATAATCGAATGGTACAGGCTTATTTCTAATTCGTTTAACAAACACGGAATAGGGCGCGCCGCCTGGAACTATAAAGAAATGGACTTTGGTCTAAGCGACAAACGCCTTGACGGTGCAAGAGAGGAACTGCTTAAGTATCTGTAACACTTGTTTATACACTCTTTATAGTTTATACTATTCGGACACAAACTTATAAATAGAGTTTATCGTGTATACAAGACTATTCTCTGAAACACCAGATAAAATAATACAGAACGGCGCACCTGTTTTTGGTACTTTTAAAGTGCCGTTCAAGCAGCTTGATATCCGGAATATAGCAAGACCTTTCGGTGATCTGCCAATACCTCATTGGATTACAAATCTGCGGATTCGTGCGCACTTGTTCTGTCCGTTTGTCACAGAAGAATTTGCAGGCATAATCGACGTTTTTGACTCAACAATCTTTGCCCTTGTGGAAATAATCATTTGGGACAGAGAAAGCGGGAAAAAATTTCCGTATAGGCGCGTTTTATGCGTTCACAAAAAGATTGTTCCAAAATCAACAGAACATGATGTCTGCATTTCATTCAGCGAAAGACGCTATATTAGAATAAACTGGAGCAGCGAAACAAAACGCATGTCAGTTTTCTTAAGCCTGAAAGGTGACAACACAAGGCCGTCTATTGCCGCTGCTTTTAATGTTGACGGAGACCAGAAAGATTTTGCAGAAATTGCTTCTGTAACACCTGCGCAGATAAACAGAAGATGCGCCGCAAGCGCCTTAAAGACAGGCTCTTTAACCGGCACTATCGTTTTTTCAGGCACGCAGCAGGGCTCATACGATTCAAAAGGCTTAATGACGCTTGAATTAAGGCGCGCGTATTATCCGCTCCGCACAAAGGCAAATGCACTTTACGGGCTGGGCGTTTTTGAAGGCAAAAAAATCTCGTTTAAAATTTGCAGCTCAAATTTAGACGG
>CAMJMF010000268.1 GCA_946406925.1 uncultured Spirochaetales bacterium
AATTGTGCATTTACACCAGCCAAGAGGAAGATAAAAGCCGTCATAATTGAAAACCCAACGTGTTGTGCCATATTTCTTGTTTTGTGGTGCTCTGAAATTTTCTTCAAACGTAACAAATTCTACCTGACTCCATCTGCCTACGCGCAGAATAAAGCTGTTGCTGTCTGAATCTTTAATTTGTTTCAGCTCTTTACAAAGCTGTGTT
This sequence comes from uncultured Spirochaetales bacterium, assembly GCA_946406925.1. Taxonomy (GTDB): domain Bacteria; phylum Spirochaetota; class Spirochaetia; order Treponematales; family Treponemataceae; genus UBA1240. Next base: position 206 of record CAMJMF010000268.1, read on the forward strand.
ATCAGTTTTGCATTGTCATCAGCAACTTCTTTATAAAAAGTTTCATATTCATTTTCAAATTCACGCCAATAAAAATAATTGCAAGCCTTTATAATATCCTCTTTTGAGATTTTTTTGCTGACACCTTTTTGTTGCAGAGCTGACATTGCCAAATCTTTATTTAAACGCATTTCTGCTGTTCCAATTATTTTGCTTTCTGACTGACAAAGCTTTCCGCGGATTACTTCTGCTTGAACAAGGCTGCTGTTACAAACAGAGATTTCATTTTCATTGTCTTTGGCTACATTCTTTATTATGCCGACAAGCTGTGTATTCTTTGCTTCAAAGTTGCAGTCACCAATTTCTACAGCTCTAAAAGGGTCGTGTTTAGCTTTATCTCTTTCTTTGTCATTGTTGAACAATTTATTTTGGATTGTGCTTTCAAAGCTTTTCTTTTGATAAGCACTCCTGCAGTCAGAAAAATCATTCTGCAATTTATCATAATCATTATCAGATAATGCTGCCATTAAATCATTCAAAACAGCCGTTCTTATCGAACCTTTTAATGAGCTGCCCGGCACTACTGGTGCTTTCTTTCCTTCAGGGCGATACATCTGCAAAACAAAACGTCCGTTCTGCAAGGGGTCAACATTTTTGTTTTTCGCATAGTTATTAGCAAATTCTTTTGTTGTGTCACAAGCGTATTTTAAATCTTCGCTTACATTGAATTCATCGTTAAAGAATTTTGACAATTCTTTCATGTCTTGCGTTGAAGAAAGCTGTTCAAATAAAGCAGATTTGCTTTTGTCTTTAGCTATGCGTCTTAAGATTGAATCTGTATCATAAGCAAGATACAAATCATTTCCCTGCTTTGATTTCTTTAAAAGATAATCCAGAGGTGTCAGTTCTTCTCCGTTGCCAATATGCACACAAGTTATAGGTTCTACTGTTAGCTTAAAAATTTCTTTTGACATAAAAACCTCTATTCTATTGGAATTACTGGTGCTAATGCACTCTGTACAATCCGCTTGTCTGCATGAATATTTGAAAGAAGAGTACCTATATATTCAATCTTTTGATTGCTTTCAAAGACAGCGCCCTCATCATACAGAACAACGCTTTTCTTCCATGGGGCAAGAGAACTCACAAAAGCTCCGCCGATTTTTCCGCTTCTAACAAAAATGTCTGCCCTAAGCTTTTCTATTTTGTTCATGTCTGGCACAATAAAAGGCGCAAGTGCCATATATTTTTTGCGCTGCTTCTTGGGTGCAACTTCTTCAATATTGTCATGCAGCTTTATTGCACCTTTGCCAGTAGAGCTGTCCGCTCCAAAACCGTTTTCAAAAGCCCACCCTGCAATTTCAAGAATGCGCTCTTTTGAATAGTCAGACAGAACATATAAGTCAAAAATCTTTTCTTTTGACCATAATTCTTCTACCGCATAAAGAGAGCCTTCGTTTACTGTGCCTGAAACTCTTGAAATTGAATTATGCATATGAAGGTCTTTCTTAAAGACTTCTTCAGGCTTTCCGCTGTCTTTTGCTTTTGTATCCAGATAATCAGAAGCCTTTTCATATTTCTGCTTCTTGCGCTTTTTTATCTCTGCATAGCTGTTTGCATTCAAAGACTCTGTTCTTTCAGAAGGTTCGTACATTTGCTTGCAAATATAACCGTGCGGAAAAGCAGAAGACACTACAAACGAAGGAGTCTCTTTTTTGCAGTCTTCAATGAATTTTGCAATTCCTTCATCGCCTTCATGGTTTGCAATGCCCCAAGCGAAATGCCCCCAGATTGTGTCGCCTTTTAAGGGTGTAACAAGCGGAGATTTCAGCTCAAATTCTATTCGATATAGTTTCATTTTCATTTCCTAAAAAACTATAATTCAATTGCTGTACCGGTTTCATCTTTTAAATCTTTAAAAGCAATCTCGCCGTTTCCTCTTGTACCACCGCCACCAAGATAGTCATTCTGCAAAAGACGCAAGCCTTCTTTCACAACTGTATCAAAGTATTTTTCGTCTGTTGCACCTTTATCACCTGTGTCAATTATACGGTATGCAATCTCAAAATCAAACTCAACATCTGGAACAACGCGCTCAATAGGGCGTGGGTTTGCTTCTGCTGTAATGCGGTTCAATGAATTTTCGCTCTTCTCTTCTACAAGCGGCTTTCCTTCGAGGAATTTTTTGCTCCATTCTTCTGTTAATGTTGCATCACGAACAATCAGACGTGTCGGACCGCGTGAATCTTCGCTCGGTTTTTCGCCTTTAGAATTGTTTGCGCTTCCGAATACGCGGCAAATTTCACAATCTGATTTTCCGCAATTGCACGGCTTTCCGCTTGTCTCAAGAATTTTGCCGAGCTTCCATTCCATCAATGAGCGCATCTTGCCTTTTATTGAGCTGCCAGGAATATACGGTTCTCTTGTAAGAGGGTTACGGATTATCGGGTTATCCATTCCACCGATTTCAACTTTTTCATTGCCACCGCCAATATGAAGACCTGTCTTTATTACAATTTTTCCAGTTATTTTCTTTGTCCCAATCTGTTTCATTTGTTTCTCCTTAACTTATTGAGCGCTTTTTGGTGCTTTTTCATAATAGAATCCGTATGCAGCTTCAAACAAAGATACGAATACATGATAATCTTTTTCTGTCTTTATAAGATTGATAGATGAAGAGATGAATTTTTCAAGATTTGAATAAACACCTTTTTCATCTGCCTTATTTTTTGCTGCTCTTGCAACAGAA
>CAMJMF010000269.1 GCA_946406925.1 uncultured Spirochaetales bacterium
TCAACATTAAAGACTCCGCTGCTTATAACAGCGCCAAAAGAAGCGCAGGACGATATTTATACACTGCTTCTTGAACATAAAGCCGACACTTCAGCACAAGACATATTCGGCGATAATGCTCTGCAAGTTGCCACACTTGGCGGCATGTCAAGCACTCTTGTTATCAGACTGATTAATGCCGGAGCCAGAGTAAATGCAGCAAACAAAAAAGGTCTTACACCTCTTGCACAGGCTGTCGCCTTAAAAAATGTTGAGCATATCAAAATCTATTCAACGCATGGTGCAGATATTTTTGCTGCTGACATAAACGGCGAATCTCCTTTAACAAGATGCCTCAGAGACGGAAATATTCTGAAAATTCTTGTCAATGCATCAAACTTGAAAGTCACAGACGCTTACGGAAACACACCGCTTCATATAGCACTTGAGCGTAAAGCAACAGCTGGAAGTGTACGCTATCTTCTTGATGCAGGAATTGCCGTAGATGTTGCAAATTGCTACGGCGAGACACCTCTTTTCAGCGCTACAAAATCTGACAACTACCAGGGTGTTCAGCAGCTTATAAAAGCAGGCGCAATCAAAAACATTACAGACAATCAGGGCAACACAGCACTGCACGCCTGCGTAAGATGGGCAGCAGAAAAAAGCTGTGCAAAACTGCTTGCCGCCGGTTACGATGTAGACATCAAAAACCAGTCTGGCAAAACACCGCTTGCCGAAGCCGCACGCCAGAACAGAATTGAAATAATGAAACAGCTCATTTCAAAGGGTGCAAACATCAATTCTCAGGACGTTACAGGCAAAAGCATTTTGATGGACGCAATTCAGTGCAAAAACCCGGTTGCGGCTTCTCTTCTGCTTCAAAAAGGTGCAGACCCTACAATCGTAGATGTATACGGCAGAAACGCTTTCCATGAAGCAACAACAACAGAAATTGAAGAGATTATTTCTTTGATTCAGAAAACTGGTGTAAGCCCTCTTTCATCAGATTTGCATGGCAAGACACCTTTTGGAATTATCATCAGAAAGGGTGACAGGCTCATTCAGACAACATTGGGAACAAACCGCAGTATTGTTGATGTAAACAAAAACAATCCGCTGCATATTGCTGTAATTGAAAATGCACCGCTTTCGGTTTTTGAGCTTTTAGTTAAGCTTGGCTACGATATAAATGCTAAGAACATTAACGGCAAAACCCCGGTTCAGATGGCTGTTTCTGCCGGCATGAATGATGCTGTTAAATATCTTTTGAGCTGTGGCGCTGATGTTTTTGCTATTGATTCAACAGGCTCTAACGCTGTTATAACTTCAATAACAGATAATCCGTCTGTTCTTATTGATATTCTTAATGCAAACAAGAACAAAACTGATGCAAACGGAAACACTGTACTGCATTATGCGGCACAATGCGCAGATTCAAATGTTCTTTCTGTTTTGATACAGTACGGCGCAGACAAATACGCCAAAAACAGAAAAGGTGAAACTGCCGCTGACATTGCACAGAACTTAAACAGAACAGCTGATATAATTCAGATTCTTAGATAACAACAGGCTTTAAAAAATTGAAAGGGCTGTCCAAATTGGGCAGCCCTTTTTTTCCAGAATAATGCTCTATTCTGATTGAGACGCTTTAAAATCTTCAAGGACTTTTTTAAATGCACTGCCGTCTTTTTTCAGTTCCCGAGAGCCACGAGTGATTTTGCAAAGACTCATGTTGTAGTTTTTTGCAATTTCACGTTGTGTTGTTCCGCGGTCAATTTCACGGACTAAGAGCCAACGATTTGCAATATCAACTACTTCAGCTTCAGTCAACAGACACTCAAGAAATGCCTGCATGTTTTCGGGAGTATCAATAAGAGTTAATGCTGTGCATAATTCAGTTAAGTTTTTTCTAGTATTTTCGTTGCATTCCATAAATTAAGTATACATAGCTTTGCTAAAAAATACCAGAAGAATTTAGTTTTTTTGCATTTTTTACATATTTCTAAGCATTTCTAGGCGTCTTTAAGTGCAAAAAAGCTTCTGCCGTTTTCATTTACAAGCTTTGCAAGCAAATCAACAGGCATTTGCAGACTTTCGGCAATAAACTCATAAGTATGCTTTATTAAAAGCGGTGTGTTTGTTTTGCCCCTGAAAGGCATTGGAGCTAAATAAGGCGCGTCTGTTTCCACAAGAAGCAGATCTTTGGGAACATAATTCAAAAGTTCTATATTCCGCTCTTTCGCTTCTTTTTTGCCAAACGTTATCGTGCCAGAAAATGAAATATAGCAGCCCAAATCAAGAAATGCCTTTGCAGCTTTTTTATCATAAGAATAGCAGTGAATCACTACCTTGTTATGGTTTCCATTTTTAAGAACACCGTATGTCTCTTCAAAGGCATCGCGTGAATGTACAATCAGCGGCAGATCATATTTTTTTGCCATTTCAACCTGCGCTGCAAACAATTCTTCTTCTGCTGCCAGATGCTGACTGCCAGATTCTGGCGGATTTTCTCTTCTGTCAAAACCACATTCGCCTAAAGCGCAGATGTCATTGTGCGCATATTTTTTGATTATTTCCTCTAAGTCAGCACAAACCTGTCTGCAATTATCAACGTCTTGTTTTGAAGGCCATATTCCGGCTGTAAAATACAGAAAGCTGCTTGTACCTACGGCTTCTTCTGCAATTTCTTTTATTTTTATGCGCTCAAAAAAATCGTCAACTTCTGTGCCGATATCAACAATAAACGCGCCCTTCTCTTCTTTGTTGTAGTATTCTTTGAAAAAATCTGCAAGCGCAATATCACGCTGCTGCATCATAGCCAGGTGGCAGTGTGTGTCAGTTAACATAGCTTGACCAAACCCTTTATTTCTTATATTATCTCTATGTCTTTATCGACGTGCCGGAATGGTGGAATAGGTAGACACAAGGGACTTAAAATCCCT
>CAMJMF010000270.1 GCA_946406925.1 uncultured Spirochaetales bacterium
ACAACCTGTTTTTCAGAATGAGAAGTCAGAAAAATTACAGGTATGCTTTCCCAGCCGATAACGCTCTTTAATTTTTCCAGAATAGTCATGCCGTCAATATCAGGCATTTCAATATCAAGAAGAATTAAGTCAGGGCGCTTTTTTGAGAGCGCCGCAAAAAGCTGTGTACCTGAAGTAAGCAGTGTAAGCTCAAAATGATTTTTTAATGCGCTTTCTGCCAGTTTCAGCGTGGTTATACTGTCATCTACAACGAAAATATGTTTCAATTTTTTCTCCTGTTTTTATAATACTTATAGATTCTGTGTAGAATAATAGCATGAAAGACAGCTTCTTAAAAGTCCGAAATAACGATAATCATGTTTTCAGCATGAAAAACTGTGCAAAAAGGGGAAAATTGCCGATTTTATTAATGATTTTACATAAGATAGCGAAAAAAACACTTGTCTTTTGACACTTGTTATGTATAATAAAGATGAACATTTTTTTAAGTGGTGCATTTAATTCAAGTTGTTGTAGTTTATTGGTTTAGAACTTGACACTAAAGGAGTGTTGTATGAAAAAGATAGCTTTAGTTTCTTTAATGATTCTTTGTGCAGTCTGTTTGTTTGCACTTGACGGTACTGTTATTTCAGTTACCGGCAAAGTAGAGATGCAGGCAACTCCAAATGGGGAATGGGTTATTCTTAAAGCTGGTGATACAGTACCAGAGGGTGCTGTAATTTCAACCGCCTTCAAATCATCGGCTTCATTGAAATTGGGTGGTTCTACAGTTACTGTTAATCAGTTGACAAGAGTTGTTGTTCGTGAATTGACAAATGATACAGATAAAGTAACAACAAAGTTATTCCTTGATGCAGGTGCTTTGCGTGCTGATGTTAAGTCAATGGATAACAAAGCAAATGACTTCAAAATCCAGTCATCTGTTGTAACTTCTTCTGTTCGTGGTACTGAGCTTCAGGACAATGCCATGGGTGATCATATTACTTACCGTGGAAACGTAAGCACTACTGCTGACGGCTGTGAATGGGGTGTAACAACAACACAGGGCGAGCAGACAGAATTGTATGACGGTGTTTTGAAGAACTCTTACACAAGCGGTAACAAAGATGTAACACTTAATAAACTTGTTACTTCTCCTGTAGAAGAAGATACTTCTCCATTGCAGATTACAACTGGTGATTATGGTGACGGTGTTGTTCACCTGCCGCCTGTAGGTTTCACCGATTCAGCCGGATTCGGTGCTTATGAAAAAGAGCTTTATACATCTAATGTTTCAATTGGATTAGAGTAATATTTTTTGTAATGCAAGAAGCACTTGAGCATAAATTGTTCAAGTGCTTTTTTTTTGCCTTGCGCATTCGGGCGCTCACTGATATCATGTAAAATATGAATAATAACGATCGGATTAATGCATACAAACATGCTTTTAACTTTCAACCTGAGAAATTATCTTCAGAAGAAGTTGCAAAGAAAAATGCAGAGATTGAATCTCTTCAAAAGCCAAAAACAGACGCAGCTCTTGCTGCTCTTTTAGCATCTTCGCAGCCTGTACAGGAAGAAGAAGAGAAGCCGGAGTTTAAACCTTTTAGTTTTGATAATGCTCCTGTTTTCAAGTCTATAGATGATAATGATAATCCGCAGGAAAAGCAGAACCAGCAGAAACAAGAACAGCAAAATAGCAGCGATAATTCTAATAAAGACGAGCCGAAAGAAGAAGACGACTTCTGGCATCAGCGTGAGGCAATGTTGAACAAGGCAAATCAGACTGACGGTCTGGGACTGCCTTCAATTACACCGCCTCCGCCAAAGCAGGAAGCGGCTGATAAAGCAGCTGAACCAGAAGCTGATGCACAGATTTCAAAATATGCAGATGAGCCTTCTCCGGCTGTAAAAAATGTAGCGGATTCGGCTTACAAGCCTGTGCCTTATGTTCCGTCTGAACCTGTAACGCCTTCAAAGACTTTTGAGGAACAGATAGAACAAAAGCCGGCGCCAAGTTCTGACTTCCGCTCAAGCCCTGAATACCAGGCTTTTTTAAGAGAAACAGGACGCGGAGAAACCGAGCAGCCTAAGCAGACACCGGCTTCAGAAGTGAATCTGCCGAATATACCTAAACCGCCAGTAAATGCACAGCCTGCAACAGACGTTAATTCGCCTGATTATAAGCCTGTCCCGTATGTAGCACCGCAAAGCGGTGCACCGCAGCAGAATGCTGAAATGCAGCAGGTGCCGCCGGCGCAGACTGCACCAAACCAGGCACAGGCAGCGCAGCCCCAGCAGTTTGCGCCGCAACAGTACGCACAGCCGCAATATACTGAGCCACAATACGGTGCGCCGCAACAGTTTGGTCAGCCTGTTCAACTGGAAAAATCAAAAAAGCGCGGCTTCTTTGAGCAGCTGTTCGGCATAAAGACGGATCAGAATCCTCCGGCGCAGCAGTATGCAGCACCGCAAAGCGCTGCCCCGCAATACACACAGCCGCAGAATTTTCAGAGCCAGCAGTTTGCGCCGCAACAATACGCACAGCCACAGCAGCCACAATATGCCCAACCACAATACAGTGTGCCGCAGAATCAGCCGGCTTATCAACAGTCACAGCAGTTTCAGCAGAAACCTGTTTCAGGCGCACAGAACCCATATTCGGCAGGCATGAGAGCACAGGCTTACGCAGCTGAAAAATCAAGAGATTTGCAGCAGCCTGTTCAGCCGGTAATAAAGCGCACAGCCATAGATACGGGCAGCGCAAATCCAAGTCCGGTAAGAGAGTTTGACCCGCAGCCAGAAGGCAATCAGTTTGATTTTGCCGCATTTGCCGCAAAAACTGGCAAAACAGCGTTTCAGCCTAAAAAATTTGAGGCACAGTCTTTAGAGAGCATGTACAAAAAGCCGGAAGACAACTCTGCTTCTCAGTACCGT
>CAMJMF010000271.1 GCA_946406925.1 uncultured Spirochaetales bacterium
GCAAGTTTTTCCTGGTACATCATTCTGTCTGTAAGCACAGAGCGGAAATGGGCAAGCTTTTTGGGCAGCCCGCCATGATAAGTGCCTTCAATTCCATGATTTTTTAAAATACTGAAGATTTCGCTTTTAAAGACTGTATAACATTCCGGGCAGCCTGCTGACTTGATTCTTTTTAAATCAGCCAGAGTTCTTCCGCAGACAGGGCATGCATAAGACGGCTGTGAAATCTGATTTGAGTTGTTTGCGTCCTGCAAAATTCCAGAAAGCAGATTATTGAAGGCAACTTCAACATTTTTGCCTGCTACATTTATTCCGCGTTCTTTTGCACATTCAATACAAAGATGAAGCTCAACAGTTCTTGTTGCCGAAACCTGCTGAACAAAAAGCACAGCATTCCGTATACCGCAAATATCGCATTTCATAAAAAAACCTTAAATTTTTCGTAAACTCTCAAGAGGTTTCTCGTTTGCGGCTTTATAAGCCGGTATAAGCGAGACAACAGTTGAAAGCAGCAATGTTACAGCCGCAATTGCAAAAACTTCTGCAAACGGCACAGCAATAGGAATATTCGTCAGATAAAATTCAGGATCAAGCAGCTTGATTGAAATAAAGCTTTCTGCCGCAGAACCTGCTCCAACATGACTGACAGTATATCCCAAATAAGCAAATATGTTTACAATTTTTTCAAAAAAACTGATAATTTCATTTGATTTTATGGCGCACAGAATTCCAAGCGGAAGCCCGATAATTACGCCGCCAAGACCGGTAAAAAAGCCTGTCAAAACAAAGGTCAGCCTGATTTCTTTAGGCGATGCACCGATTGCCTTTAGAATCGCAATCTCTTTGCGTTTTTCCATTGTAAGCATAATCAATGCCGAAGAAACATTTACAGACGCAACAAGCACAATTAAAAACATAATAAAAAGCAGCATTGTCTTTGTTGTGTTGAAGGTCTCGTAAGTAGAGCGGTTCAATTCCTGCCAGCTGTAAACGCCGTAACCCTTGCCTGCCGTTTTCTGGCACTCATTCTGAATATCATAAAGTGTCTTTGAAAAAGCGTCTTTAGTCTTTATGCCTATAAATACGCGCGAAACATTCGAAGCTAAAAACTCAAAACCGGCTTCAAGCGGCACAAAAACCCAGAGCGCGTCCAATTCCTGATAGCCTGAAGAAATAATGCCCGAAACCGTAAATGCAGCTGTTTTAGGCACAACTTTTCCGTTCGGAAGATTCCGCATTGTTATCAGATGCAGAGTGTCGCCGACAGCAAGACCTGTTTTTTCGGCAAGAGCGCTGCCGATTACCGCGCTTCTTTCGCCGTCAAAAGCTAAAGCACCGCTTTTAACCTCAAAGAGATTTTTGAAAGACTCATTTTCGGCAAATAATTCAGGCTCAACAGCGCGCACTGAAGCACCGCTGCGCTCTTTTTTGCCTGCAGCAAGTGCCATGCCTGTACGCTCAACATAAGCCGCAACAACGCCGTCAAGCTTTTCTAATTCGGCAGCCTGTTCTTTCAGCTGCTCGATATTTCCAAAAATGTCAGCCTGTGCCTTATACTGAATTGACTGCAAATGAAAAGATGAAAGCTCCACAATGCGGTCGGTCATTCCCTTTATCATGCTGTCTGAAAACACAAGCACAACAATAAGCGGAATAACACTGAAAGCTACGCAAATCATAGCGGCAAAAACGCTTTTTTTTGCGGGGCTTTTGTTTGAGGAAGAATCAGCAAGGGCGGCTTCCGGCTTTGACGGGAACATGAACCTTAAAGCCAGACGCATTATAGTTGAAATTGTCATAAATCAGCCAGATTCCCATTCTTTATTGTGTAAATCACATCGCCGGAGCGTGCCAGCTTCATATCATGTGTTACAAGCAGCAGCGTCTTTTTATAGCGGTCAACAAGCGAGAACAATAGGCTGCCGACAGCCTGTGCATTTGCCGGATCAAGGTTGCCGGTAGGCTCATCAGCAAGAATAAGCTCAGGGTCATTTATAAGCGAACGGGCAACTGCAACACGCTGGCGCTCTCCGCCCGAAAGCTGAGACGGAAAATGGTTCGCGCGCTTTTCAAGCCCTACATCGCACAGAAGCGCTTTTGCATGGTCAAGTGCCTTGCGCTGCGGCACACCTGCAATCAGCGCGCTCATTGCAACATTTTCCACTGCCGTAAAATCTTTCAAAAGATAATGAAACTGAAAAATAAGCCCGAGCGTTTTTGAGCGGTAATACGTCAGTTTGTCTTCATTTTGAGAACTGACAATAAAATCACCGACTTTTACAGAACCGCCCGAAGGAGAATCCAGCGCGCCGATTATGTTAAGCAAAGTGCTTTTGCCAGAACCGCTTTCACCGGTTATAACAACTTTAGAACCGCGGTTAACCGTCAGCGAGAGATTCTTCAATATTTCAAGCTGTTCACTTTCGGTGTTATAAATCTTAGAAAGATTTTCCACTATTATTAAAGGCTCGTTATTCATCGCGTAAAACCTCTGCACAAGACAAATTAAGTACGCCGCGGCTTGCCGCCCAGGCTGCAACCAAAGAAGCAAAAACCCCAAAAATTGAGATAAGGCAGACTTCGTTCAAGATTATTCTTGGCGGCACAGACGCAAAAATATTGTACATCATGCCCTGATCAATATATTGCATTTTATCGGGCGCAAAAACCCGGTAAAAGGCGTGTCTAAAATGATACGAAAAGCTGGAAATCAGCAGAAGAATCTTGTCAATGTTTATGCAGAGAAAAAGCCCGGCTGCTGTGCCCGGAATTGCACCGACAAAGCCCGTCAAAAAGCCCTGAAAAATAAAAATAGACTGAATCTCGTTCTTTTTTGCACCCAAAGCTGAAAGAACGGCTATATCGTCCTTGCGCTCAAAAACAATGCGGCGCAGGCTGTTAAAAAT
>CAMJMF010000272.1 GCA_946406925.1 uncultured Spirochaetales bacterium
TTGTTAAAGCTCTTGATGATAATCTTAAGAATTTTTGCCTTGTTTTCTTTAACGTCTTTGGCAAGTTCTTCTTTTGATTTTGTTGCCTTAAGAACCCAGATGTGGTCTTTGACAAGCGGCTGCAATGCGCTTACTGCCATCTTAAGAGACATTTTCTTAATGCCGTATGTTTTGCCGAAGTTGATTGTGATTTCATCGCTGTCAACTTTGCGGATAATACCAACACCCCATGAGCGGTGGAAAACAAAGTTGTGTGCATCAAAAGAAATGTGCTTCTCAAAGTCAGAGATTGCTTCGAATACGTTGCGCCAGTGCTGGCTCAAGTTAGAAACTTTGATGTAGTTTTCAAGCTGGCTGTGGCCTTCGTATTTTCCGCGGTAGCATTCAATGATTTCTTTGCGTGCCCACTGGTCTTTGTCATCATAAGAGAGAATAGTCTTAAGAATGTCTATTGCAGTGTCCCATTTCTGGTTGTCATGGTAATAGTTGTAAAGTTCATGAAGGAGAAGGGCAGCCTTATCTTTGCTTATAGATTTTGCAACTTCTTTCTGAACAAGGTTGAAGAAGTAGATTTCTTCCGGCACTAAAGAAACGAGCTTTGTCCAGATTTCTTTAATCTGGTTGCCGAGGTTCTTGTTTACAAAACGGAGAAGAGCTTTTTTGTAGTATTCTACCGCTGTCTCAAGGTCTCCGTCCTGCTCGTATTTTTCAGCAAGTGTTTTGGCAAGTTCTGCTTCGTAGCGGTCTAATTTTACAATTCTGGAATAAATATCCCAGAGTTTTTCGTTGTTTTCTTCTTTGTAGCATTCTGCAAGTTTGCGGAGCGCAAATTTGTTGTTTTCATCCTCTGCAAGAATAGAATCACAAAGATAAGTAACGATATTTGTTTTATGGTTATCAACGAAAATATTAACAAGTGTAGTAAGAGCTGATTCATCAAGATCTTTCTTTTTGAGAGAAAGCATGCCTGAAAGATATAAAGCAATGATACTATTTTTTGAATGTGAAAGATGATCGTCACAAATTCCTTTAACTTCATCAATACAATTTTGTTTTTTAGCTTCCTCTACTTTAGCTGCAAGCTCAAGAAAGTTGTTTTTTGAATAATTGCTGATGGCCGCACGTGTCCATTGTTCTTCATTCAGCATATCCTGAACCGATTTCAACAGTTCTTCAGACATAAGTACACTCCTAATATGTTTTGCAGCAAAAGCTGCGGGAAAATTTATTTTAAATATTCATCATAAATATTCTGGTCTAAAAATCTTATTTTAAGCAGAACTTCCTGTATGTGTGAACGTGCTTCATTTGTCATTACATAGTGGTCAATAAGCCAGAAGTAATGGTTTATAAGGCGCGGCACAATCAAAGCACGGTCGTTTCCCTGCTCTTTAAGATTATTTTCAAGCGCATATATATTCTGTTTCAGTTTACCGATCTCAATAGCACGGAGTTCCCGTTTTACAGAAAAAACACCGTAAAGAACGCCGTAAACGGGAATCCATTCCTGCAGAACCGCGCCGCTGTAGCCGAGCTGCTCTGTCTGCTTAATCAGATAGCAGATTAATTCAGAGTCAAGAAGGCTTAAATCAACTTTCTGCGGATCTATAAAAAAAGCTTCTCTGAAAAGAACTTTGGCGGTTCTTTCTTCGCCGCACAATGCATAGCAGTCAGCCATTTCTGACAGAATTGTTGCTGAATCTGATGCCATAGAATTAGCTTTGTCCAAATATTTCAAAGCTGTTTCATAGTCACCTAGTTTTTTGTGGCACAAGCCGGCTTTGCGGTACAGATCAGGCATAGGCTGAACTTTTCCGCTGTTGTTAATCATGGAATCATAGCATTCAAGAGCCAGTGCAAAAATACCCTGACGGATTGCATAAATGCTTCTTTCGAAATACAGACCGTCTTTTCCCATAGTTTGGGTAAAGTCTTTCCAGTGAGAAACAATGCTTTCACCCTGTTCATAGGGCGAAGTAAGGTTCTGAACACGGGCAAGCTTCTGGTTCCAGTAGTTAATTCCCTTTAAAGTATACAGAATTTCAATGTTTTCAAGGTCGTCTGTAAGAGCTTCACTTAAGATTTCGCTTGCTTTTGCCAATTGACCTTTTTTGAGTAATTCGTATGCTTTTGCCAGTTCATTTTCAGCTTGCGTATTCATAATGCACTTTCTATTATACTGAATTGCGTTCTTTAGTCAATTGATACAGAAGTTTTTTTGAAAATGGGGCAAAATTTATAATATGTTTTATATGATTAGTCAAGATATAATTTTCTCTATTTACATACTTAACCGATTCGAGTAATATGGTAACTAATGAGTAAATTTATTCTTTCGCCATCAATATTGGCTGCTGATTTTACAAACTTAGGCGAATCATTGCGTTATATTGAATCTAAAAAAGCTTCATGGGTTCATATTGATGTTATGGACGGTTCATTTGTCCCGAACATAACATTCGGACAGCCTGTCATTTCTGCTTTAAGAAAGACAAGCAGTCTTCAATTTGATGTCCATCTGATGATAGAAAACCCACAGCTTCATATAGACAGTTTTGCTGAGGCTGGTGCCGACTGGATTACTTTTCATTACGAAGCCGCTGTGCACCATCATAGAATTATTCAGCAGATACATGATCTTGGTAAAAAGGCAGGAATAAGCATTGTACCTTCAACTCCAGTCTCAGTTTTAGAAGATATTCTGCCTTTTGTAGATTTAGTTCTTGTAATGTCTGTGAACCCGGGTTTTGGTGGCCAGACACTGATTCCGCGTTGTGTTGAAAAAATCGCACAGCTTCAGGAACTGCGCCTGAAAAATGGATATGGATTCCGTCTTTCTGTAGACGGCGGTATAAATAACAAGACTATCGGAATGGCTGTTGATGCCGGTGCTGATGTAATTGT
>CAMJMF010000273.1 GCA_946406925.1 uncultured Spirochaetales bacterium
TCTTTGTTTTTGGAATAACCTCATGCGAAAAGAGCCATTCTGTCACGGAAAAGCCTCTTTCCAGATTGAATATTCAATTTTCAAGACCGGGGGATTTTTTTATTTTGGGCAAATCGGCATTGAATCTTTCTTGCAATTTTTGCCGGACTATTAGAAATGTTCTAGAAGAATCAGTTATTCATCAGCAAACATGGAATTATATTCTTCTTCTCTGCGTTTTGCAAAAATTCGCCCATAGAATTTGCCATCATCAAAATTACCAATTTTTTCTGTAAAATCTGAATCTGTCCGTTTCATTTTCATACGAACAGAGCGTTCTTCTGGACTTTCTTTTGCAAGTGCCTCTGCCAATTTATAGATTTCATCATAGCTATTGATAATATCATTCACAGTACAAATATCTTTATTAAATAGAGCAGAAAGTGCGTAACAATTAATTCCGTCCATACCGCATATAAATTCATATTCTGGTCTTCCGTCTGGATGTCTCCCTATAAATTCAATACATAATCGATCTCCTGTTAAATTTCTATCGAATTCCGTTAATTGTAAAAAACCGCCATTTTTTAAGCGAATATTTGCCCAATAAATTTCTTGAGTCCATTTATCATACTGACCTAGACGAAGAACTTTAGAAACATTTGGATTTTTCATGATTTCCCTTTTAAGTTTTTCACATCTGCCATTTGCGTAGCAAAAACTAACTAAAAACAAAGAAACTAAAATCAATATTGCTTTTTTCATTTTAAATGTTTCCCTCCTTTTCTGGTACGGCTAAAGACTGCCGGTTTTTGCATAGCAAAAACCGGCGCTTTTCGCCGGATAATCTTTATTCGTAGATTAAGCTGTTGCGAAAAGCTTTATTCTTTCAGAGTTACGTATGTCTTGCCGGCGCCGCCGTCTTCGGCGGGGGCAAAGCTGTAGCTTTCTACAACGGGGCTGGCTTTCAAGTAATTCTGAACGCCCTGCTGCAAAATGCCGTGGCCTTTGCCGTGCACAACTGAAAAAGTCTTGAGATGCTGCAGCACGGCAAGGTCAATCTGCTTTTCAAGCGCCTTCATGGCTTCTTCGTAGCGCATGCCGAGAAGACGGAGCTCAAAAACAGCGGTCTGCTCTGCTGTACCAAAAGAAGCGCCTTTAATGCCTCCGTCGTCAACAACAGCCGGTGCAAGTTCAAGAGAAACGCTTGCAGTGCGCTTAGCCACAGGCGCAAGCACAAGCTCTTTCTGCTTCAGCGTCATCTTAAGAGTGCCGAACGCAACAATCCAGGTGCCTTTGCGCTGCTCTCTCAGCAGAGTGCCGCGCCGGTCTTTGTAAAACACATCAAGCCCTTCTGCAAATTCCGTTGGAATCTGTGTTTCTTCAGGCACAGACGCAAAATCGGCAAGGCGCTTCTTCATGTTCTCAGACTTTGAATCATCGCCGCTTTCTGCGGTTTTTCTCTTTTCTGCTTCAAGCTGTTTCTGGCTTTCGCTTACAGCAAGCGAGAGCGCCTCGCTTTCTTTTTCAATATTAAGCTTTTCTTCTTCTATAGAATCTGACAAATCAGCGATAAAATCTTTTACGGCTTTTGTCTTGTCTTTTGTTATTTCGCCCTCGCGCAAAACGCGCACAAGGTTTTCAAGCTTTTTGCGGCTTTCATCGGCAAAAGCGGCAAGCTTGCGGTAGCCCTGCTCTCTAAGCTCAAGTTCTTTCTGGCGCAGACGCAGTTCTTTTAAATCAACAGACCGGCGCTTTTCATACAGGAAATTTTCCTCCTGCCGCCGGTTTTTCTCAAGCTCGTTGAGTTCTTCGTATTTTGCAGTTAAGCCTTTTATAAGCGCAGAAATATCAGCCTGCGCGCCGGTGAGATAACCTTCAGCTTTCAGCGCAATGTCTTCAGGCAGGCCGTTACGGCGTGCAATCTCAAGCGCATGGCTTTCGCCCGGTACGCCCATTATTATTCTATAAGCAGGTGCAAGCGTTGTCTCGTCAAATTCAACAGACGCATTTGAACACTGCACTCTTGTATAACCGTAATTTTTCAGACTTCCATGATGAGTTGTTACCAGCACCCAGGATTTTCTTTCTATAAAAAAGTCAAGCACTGCCATTGCAATAGCACCGCCCTCTTCGGGGTCTGTGCCGCCGCCAAGCTCATCAAGCAAAACAAGCGTTCGGTCTGTAGCTTCCTGCGTCATTTTCGCAATGTTTTTCATGTGCCCGCTGAAAGTAGAAAGCGACTGATCCATAGACTGCTCGTCACCGATGTCCGCAAAAATATTGTCAAACAGCGGAAGAATTGAACCTTCGGCGCAGGGCAGCGGAAAGCCGCTTTGATTTAACACCGCAAAAAGCGCAACGGTCTTAAGCGAAACAGTTTTTCCGCCTGTATTCGGGCCTGTAATAATAAGCACGCGGCGGTTCGGCAGAAACGAAAGGCTTATCGGCACAGCTTTTGCACCCAAAAGCGGATGCCGCGCTTCTTTTAGCACAAGTTCTCTCTCGCCGTCAGGGTCGCCGGCAAAGGCACAGCGCATTTCAACGCCCCATCTTGCCGCGGCATAAGAAGCATCAAGGCTCACCATTACAGCATGAGCAGCTGCAAAATCATCGTGATTTTCGCCCAAAGAAGCGGTAAGCTCGCGCAGAATCCGTCTGATTTCAAGCGAAAGGCGGTATTCTTCCTGTACAAGCGAATTATTCTTTTGAACAATGTCGTCCGGCTCTATGTAGACAGTCTGCCCTGTTTGCGAAAACTCGTGCACAATTCCTTTTATGCGGCCGCGGAAATTAGCCTTAACGGCAAGCACCTGCCTGTCTGAGCGGAGAACCGGCATATCAGACTGAAGCGCGTCTTTAAGCGACTGGTCTGAAGTGTAGCTTTTAAAAAGTGCGGCTACTTCGCGCTTAATATGCG
>CAMJMF010000274.1 GCA_946406925.1 uncultured Spirochaetales bacterium
CTAAAAAGTTCTTATTGATTTTCATAGCGGTTTTATCCTCCTTAATAAACTGATAAACGGACATGTCAAGGCTTTAAGCGAAGCGTGCCTTGACGTGGCCGTATAATTCTATATCTCCTGTAAATACATTCTCAGCAGGGCCGGTCATAAATACGCTGTCGCCCTCGTTGCCGCTCCATTGAATCCCCAAATCGCCGCCAAGCAGATGCACAGTGATTTTCTCGCCAGCATCAACTAGTCCGTTCAGAATTGCGGCAATAACAGTTGCACAGGTGCCGGTTCCACAGGCAAGCGTCTCGCCTGTACCGCGCTCCCATACGCGCATCCAGATAGTGCGCCTGTCTTCAACAAAAGCAAACTCAGTGTTTGTGCGCTCCGGAAAAAATTTGTCATTTTCAAAGAGCGGGCCTATTTCACAAACCGGAAACTCGGCCGGCTTTTTGTCAATGAACACAACCGCATGCGGGTTTCCCATAGACACGCAGGTTGTCTTATATTCAACACCGCCAATCACAAGCGGATGCTTAATAACATGCGATTCAGCACTACCGCCGAAAGCCGCAACATTTACCGGAATCTTTGCCGCCTGCAGAATCGGGCTGCCCATATCAACAGAAAGCTTAGTCACCTTGTCGCCCGGCTCGCCCTCTTCCACCTTCAGGATTTTCACTGCGCCCATAGACTCAGCAGTAAATTCGCGGCTTTTAGCGTAGCCCGCATCATATACGTATTTTCCCACACAGCGGATTCCGTTACCGCACATCTGGCTCCGGCTGCCGTCGGCATTGTACATCACCATCTCAAAATCAGCCTTTGTGCCTTTTTTAATGATGATGATTCCGTCTCCGCCAATTCCAAAATGACGGTCAGAAAGCTTTATTGCAGCCTGCTTTTCGCCTTCAGCCCCGCCCGGAAACTCAGTCTTTGTACAGTCAAAATAAATATAGTCGTTTCCACAACCATGCATCTTTGTAAACTTCATGCTTACCTCACAAAAAAAGAGGCCGTAGACAAATTTCCCCCGAAACTTATCTACGACCTCTTTGCCGTTAGTTTGTTTTAACTTTAAATTTGAAAAATGTCAATAGTAGTTCTAATAAATACTACTAATTATTATATTCAACATATTGACGATATTTTTCAAACACAGTATAACAATTAAGAACAAAGGCGTTCATTTAATTTGATGACTTAGTGTCTTCTGATTGAATGAGCGTCTTTTTTTTGGAGTAAACGTAATCATGAAAGCATGGCTGATTCTTGCAGACGGCACAATTTTTGAAGGAACTTCTATCGGAAAAACCGGCAGAACAATCGGTGAAACAGTTTTTACAACTGGAATGACCGGCTATCTTGAAACACTTACCGACCCAAGCTATTTCGGCCAGATAGTAACACAAACTTTTCCGCTCATCGGAAACTACGGTGTTATTCCACAAGATTTTGAAAGCCGCAAATGCCACGTCCGCGGCTACATTGTGCGCGAGCTTTGCGACGAGCCTTCTAACTTTAGATGCGGCGGCATCTTGAACGATTTTCTAAAAGCACAGGGAATTATCGGAATCTGCGGCATTGACACACGCGCGCTCACCAAAAAACTCCGCGAATCCGGCGTTATGAACGGAATGATTGCAAGCGGCACAGACAAATGCCCCGACGTCACCGCCGCCCTTCTAAAAGAAATCAAAGACTACAAAATAGTTCAGGCAGTTGAAACCGTCAGCATTAAGGAGGGGGAAGTAAGCTCGAAACTTCGCGCAGATGCGCCCGTTGCGAAAGCCCCCGCGCACCACATTGTTTTATGGGATTTTGGTGCAAAAGCAAATATTCAGCGTGAGCTTGAAAAGCGCGGCTGCAAGGTAACAGTTGTTTCTTGCGAGACAAGCGCAGAACAGATTCTTGCCCTTAAGCCGGACGGTTTAATGCTTTCTAACGGACCGGGAGACCCGGCTGATAATACTTATATAATAGAAGAAATCCGCAAAATCTGCGAATTCGGCAAGCTGCCGATCTTCGGCATCTGCCTTGGACACCAGATGCTTGCACTTGCAAGAGGTGCAAAAACCAGCAAGCTCAAGTACGGCCACCGCGGCGGAAACCACCCGGTAAAAGATACAGCTACAAACCGCGTCTACATTACAAGCCAGAACCATGGCTATGCTGTTGAAGCAGACACACTGCCCTCATTTGCCACAATGAGCTTTTTCAACGTGAACGACAACACCTGCGAAGGCGTGCGCTACAACGACATTCCGGCATTCAGCGTGCAGTTTCACCCAGAAGCCTGCGGCGGCCCTCACGACACAAACTTTTTGTTCGACGAGTTTCTGTCAATGGTTTAATCAACGCCCTTAATGCACAGCCATTTTTGACAACTCCAAAAACTCCATGTTATACTTTTTTTGATTTACAGCTATAACTGGAGATTTTTATGAAGAAGCCATTATGCATTTTGATTTTGATTTGCTGTGCTTTTTTGTGTTTTGCGCAAGGTGCAAATATTTACGAAGTTGACTTAAGAAAGTTCCCTGCCGTAAACGACGACAAGACCGCGACTTTTGACAAGGCAACTAAGACTGTAACAGTTACAGCCAATGACAAGCTGCAATGGGGCGGCAACAGAAGCATTTATCTTTGGCTTAATAACTTTGATATAAGCATTTACAACATTGCACGCATCAAGTACAAGGTTATTGGCGATTACGGCTTTCATTTTACCCTAGATTATAGCGATTCAAGCCTAGACTGGACAAACGATAAAACCACATATTGTCCGTCATATCTTAATGAGATGGTTATTCCTCTTAAAAGCAACCAGAAAAGGCTGAAAGGAATTGTTGCATCAGGCACATGGAATGTTCCTTATGAGCAGTTTGTAATTGAGTCAATTACACT
>CAMJMF010000275.1 GCA_946406925.1 uncultured Spirochaetales bacterium
CTTGCAATATTCGGTTCGTCTTCTGCTATTAAGATATTCACAATTACTCCACAAATTTATCTGTTTTTGAAACTTTTGTTCTATGAATAAGTTTATTGATAAGTGACGGTGAATTCAAGATTTTCTATTGAACGACCGCCCATTTTTACGCCGTCATAGGCTGTTATTTTATCGATATGGACAAAAAGCTTTTTTTTGCCTTTTGAATCAAGTTCTTGGATTTTGTCCATTGGGATAAAAATGTGAACTTCATTGCCGACTCTGTTAAATTTTATAGAAACAGAGGAGTCGAGCGGAACGGAATTGATAAATATTGATGACGGCGTAATCGTTTTTGGATTAACGGGAATATTAAAAGTAACTATCAGAATAAGCGAAAGCTCTGTCTGCTTTGTTGCCGTTTTTTCAAGGGCAAGCTGGCGCTGCTGCACTTCGGCAAAATTCTGCTGGTCATCAAGAGAATCAGAGACAGGTTTTCTTTGCTGAAACCGCGGCTGGGCATCAACATGTACCGTTGTCAGACAGAAGCATAATAAAAAGAGAAAATTTAAAAATGTATGAGAAAAACATTTTAATCTAAACATCCAGATTGAGTATATACCGTATTGAAATAACAGTACATTAAAATCCGCTAAAAAATGAACATTTTTTATAAGGTAGTTTTAATCTTATTTTAATGTATTGTTGAAAAACCGAGGTTATACTGATGCCATAAAGGTTGCCGAGGCAAATCGATAATTCCATATGGTAAGCGGCACGAATAAACAGTTTTTTAGAGGACGACTGAAAATCTGTTTATTCGTGTGCAAGCTTAATTGTGAAGCTTAATGTGGAAGTGATTTACGGCGGTTTTTGAAGTTTGCATTTAATGATTCATCTGAAGCAGTACAAGCTGCCGTAAGTGAATTAGGAGTTTATATGAAAAAGAAGTTGATAACAGCTGTGCTGTTTGTATTTTGTGCTGTGGCATTTATAAGTGCCAAGCCTGGGCCAAAACCGCCTGCACCAAGACCAGATCCGGCTTCTCCGCATTTATTAACACCAAAACGGACACCGCCGCCTCCGGCACATCGTCATATAAGGCCGTTGCCGCCGCCTCCGGCACATCATCATATAAGGCCGTTGCCGCCACCACCGCACCGGCATCATTACTACCGCCCGCGTTCGGTAATTGTCTTTAGAAGCACAAGCCGTGTTTACCGCGACCCGCCGCCAGTAAGAAGAGATTTGCCTTTAACAAAGGCGCCGGTCGAATACGAATATGTCTATGACTGCGATTATGACTGCCCTGTTCAGGGTACAGTAAAAGCTGTAGACCCTAGTTCTGGAACTTTGGTAGTAGATTCAGACGGTGAAACACTTATTGTTGCTGCTTCTGCATCTACAAAGATTTTCAGAGACAACGATGATCCTAACGTCAACAACCGCACACCGCGCGGCGTTATAAGCATCGGAATCGGAGACATCCGCAAGGGTGATTTTGTAGGCATTCAGGTTACAGACACAGGTGATGTAACACTTGGTGCTTCAATTGTGCATGTCTTTGATTTGACAAGATAAGTGGTCAGGCTGCTTTGTGCAGCCTGAGCTACAGCACTTCAATAAGCTTATATGCTATGTAGGCTTATTAAAATGCTGTAAATGTTATTTATGGCATTTAGAGTGAATGTTCGCATTTTATGCTCTTTTGCTTGACAGCTCTCCTTTTCCTTCATACTTACTTTCTTGCTTTCTGGGGGAATGCAGATTCTGGAATCCTATCTGCATTTCCCCTTTCTTTTTTTCCGCATTATCGCTAAGATTCAAAGTCTGAAACAGGGAGTGTGTTATGAATATATTTCAGTCAATTTGCCTTGGCATTTTGCAGGGCATAACGGAATTTCTGCCGGTGTCCAGCTCAGGTCATCTTGCGATGGCTCAAAAGCTGTTTAATTTAGATGAAGTTCCCCTTATTTTTGATGTCTGCCTTCATGTTGCAACCCTTTTTGCGGTTGTACTCTTTTTTAGAAAAACAATAATCAGCCTGCTCGCTGTTTTTGTGCGGATGGTGACAAGAAAGCCGCTTGACGGCGACAAACCAAAACAAACGACAATTCTCTCAATTATTGTTGCAACCGCAATAACAGGCGTTCTCGGCATTGTTTCAAGCCGCTTTATAGAAGATGCGCCTATAAAGCTTGTCTGCGCCGGTTTTATCTTGACCGGCATTCTGCTTATTCTTGCAACATTGCTAGATAAGTCAGGTAAAAGCGCAGTGCCGGCAGAAGAAGCTGCTGACGGAACAGCTGAAAATGATGCAGTAAGCATAAAGCAGGGCATTATATGCGGAATTGCGCAGGGCTTCGGCACTTTGCCTGGAATTTCACGTTCCGGCAGCACAATTTCAGCCGCTATACTTTCGGGCGTAAATCGCAAAACTGCCGGCGAATTCTCTTTTATTCTTTCGATTCCTGCAATTTTGGGCGCTTTTATTCTTGAAGTAAAAGATTTAGGCGAGATGACAAGCGTTGTGTCTGTTCCCTGTCTTGCGGCGGGCTGTTTGACTGCGTTTCTCGCAGGCTTAGGCGCTTTGTTTGTGCTTATGAAGCTGATAAAAACCGGCAGACTTGGATTTTTCGCAATTTATTTGATTCCGCTTGGAATAGCCGGATTATTCCTTTTTTAGGGTTATATTCGGGTGGGTGCAGAGCGCGCCGGGCTATTTGCTTTTTTCTGCATCCTGTGCCTCATTCAGTTTATTCGTGCGGAGGGTTTAATACCCCGACCCTTGGGTCGAAAAAGGGGTATTAAACCCGACTGCAATACCTTATGAGAACAACGAACCCTTTCTGTATTTGGTGGATAATACTATTGCGAATAGATATTGTTATTTCTATGGCTCATACCCCGATGC
>CAMJMF010000276.1 GCA_946406925.1 uncultured Spirochaetales bacterium
TAAAGCTTAAGTTTTTGTCGTCGTTGTCAATGTAATAGACTTGCGCACCGCTTTTGTTGTGTTCAAGAATATAAGCTGTACCGCTTATCATTTCAATCTGCTTTTGCTCTACAAGTCTAAAACCGTACTGGCTGAAAACCGCTGAAGATATGTGCTTTTTCTGTGTGCCTTGCGTTTTTTTGCTGCCAGAAGATGTTGTCGCGCAGCCGACAAGCATAATAACAAGCACAAAAATCGAAATTGCCGAAGATACAGCTTTCTTTACAGAATTGAAATGTGTCATAAGAGTAAAAGTCCTTGTATGTTATTTAAAAATGAAAATGAGACAGTTTTTAAAGTAAGAAACTTTTAAAACTTGCCCGAATGTTCTATATAAGAATCGGAAAATTCAGCCTGTTTTGTAACGGCTAAAACTTAATAATACATAGTAAAAAGGGCTGCCCAAAAGAACAGGCAGCCCCATAATTTATTGCTTTGTACCGGCGTTAAATAGCGGCAAGTCCGCGGTCAATGTCTTTGATTATGTCTTCAAGATTTTCAAGACCACAAGAGAAACGCACCATTCCGCCGTCAATACCGGCTGCTTTAAGCTGCTCGTCTGAAAGCTGCCTGTGTGTTGCACTTGCCGGATGAAGAACGCAGGTTCTTATGTCTGCAACATGAACTTCGTCAGATGCAAGCTTCAGGGCGTCCATAAAGCGCACAGCGGCACTTCTTCCGCCTTTTATGCTGATTGAAACTACACCGCAGCAGCCGTCCGGCAGATATTTTTTCGCGCGGTCGTAGAATTTGTCGCCCTTCATGCCAGGGTAACTTACGCTTTCAATTTTGTCTGATTTTGCAAAATATTCTGCAACGGCAAGACCTGTTTTGCAGACTCTTTCCATTCTTAGCGGAAGTGTCTCAAGTCCAAGATTCAGGTAGAATGCGCTCTGTGCAGACGGGTAGCAGCCAAAATCACGCATAAGCTGGCATCTTGCTTTGATGATGTATGCCAGCTTTCCGTATTTTTCAACGTATTTAAGTCCGTGGTAGCTTTCGTCAGGTTCAACAAAATCTGCGAAGTTTCCTGTCTCTTTATAGATTTTTGCCCAGTCAAAATTGCCTGAATCTACAATTGCGCCGCCACCCTGAACAGCATGGCCGTCCATGTATTTTGTTGTTGAATGAACAACAATGTCTGCGCCCCATTCAAACGGTCTGCACAGAACAGGTGTTGCAAAAGTGTTGTCGATTATGAGCGGCACTTTTTTGGTGTGCGCGGCTTTTGCCCATTTCTCAAAGTCAAAAACTGTAAGTGCAGGGTTTGCAATTGTTTCGCCAAAGACGCATTTTGTATTCGGCTTGAATTTTGCCAGAATTTCTTCGTAACTGGCTTCCGGGTCAACCCAGATGCATTCGATTCCAAGCTTTTTCAGGGTGAAACCAAAAAGGTTTATTGTGCCGCCGTAAATGCTGGTTGAAGCAATAAAGCTGTCGCCTGCACAGCAGAGATTCAGCACAGAAAGAAGGCTTGCTGCCTGACCGCTTGATGTAAGCATGCAGCCTACGCCGCCTTCCATGTCTGCTATTTTTTTCTCAACAGCATCACATGTCGGGTTATAAAACCTTGAATAAATGGCGCCCAGAGTCGGGTCATCAAAAATATCTGCAACCGCATTACATGAGTGATAACGATATGTTGTACTTTGTACGATTGGAATAGTGCATGGTTCACCATCTTTTGGTGTGTAGCCTGAATGAAGGCATTTTGTATCGATTTTCATAGTCTGATTTTAGCAAAACGCCTGATATTAAACAAGCGGAATACAGACGGAGAAAAATTGTGTTTTGCTTAAAAAAATTAGAATCGCATTAGAAAATTGCATATTTGCAATAAAAAAATTGCATATTTGCCAAAAGATGCTAGAATAAAATAGAGTTATTTAATTAATCGTAGGAGGATTATTAAATGAAAAAATTACTTAAAGTTTCTATTGCTGTATTGTTGATGGTTGCAATGGTTGCAACTGCTTTTGCAGCACCAAAAAAGAAAGACAAAGGCAAGGCAAAAAAAGAAGCTGCACCTGTTGAGCCAACTTACTACGTTCTTGACGTTGTAGACGCTTGTACAGAAATCAAGATTGTTCCAAATCAGTATGCTGAAGCAGGTAAAACTGATTTTCAGGCAGTTGCAGACTGGACACCGCTCGTAAAGACAAACAAGCCTAAGAAAGGTGATGTCATCGATGTTTATTTAAAGATTATTTCACCAATCGACATTGATTCTTTGATGATGAACCTTGTTGATACAAGTGCTGCTGCAAGCTACTGGACAATTCTTCAGGAAGAAAAAGACTGGACTCTTACAGATATTAAAGCAAACGTTCCTAAAGAAGCTCATTTCCAGGGTGTTCTTAAGAATCCTATGAGAGGAAACCTCGGTATTCAGCTTGCATATGGTAAGGCTAATGGCTCGGTTGACAAGTCTGGCACAACATTCAAGTTTGAGCGCGTTAAGGAATCTGTAACTGGTGCAAAGCCTGTTGAAATTAGAAAGACACCTAAGAAATTCGACTTTGACATTTCGAAAGACGCAGCTTTCGTTCAGATTGAAGCTGAATACCCATGGGTAAACGGCGTTCAGGACAGGCAGGCTGCTCCTACATGCTACCAGAAAGTTGTAGACATCACAAAACTTTTCGGTGATGACCTTCCAATCGTAGGTGATGAAATCCACATGAAATGGAAGTGTACAGCTGACAAAGACCTTTCTAAGCTCCTTATCCGTGCAATCGAAAATACACAGGTTGTAAACTGGTGGGCAGAAATTGACGAAAAGGGCACAGAAGGTACATTGCTTGGTGAAAACATTAAAGCCGGTGCTGTAAACAATTTTGATTTCACAAT
>CAMJMF010000277.1 GCA_946406925.1 uncultured Spirochaetales bacterium
TGTCTGTAACAGCCGAGCCGTCTGGTGTTACAGCCTGATATTTGAAATCAAGCTTATCGCCTTTTTTAGCAAAACCTTTTATGTTTGTCGGTGCGCTCAAGCCAATGTAATAAAGCGCAGGGTGAACAACAACAGAGGCAGAAGTTGCAATCATCTGGTTGCTCTGGTCTGTTACACGCACTTCAGAACGGTACTGATAAGCCATGCCTTTCAAAGATTCACCGCCAGAAGCAATAGATGTTGAACCTTTGCCTGTAACAGAAAGCGTGCCTTCGTCTCTGCCCAAATAAGAGCGGCTGTCATAGCCGTACATAGGCCCGAACTTGTAGCCGTCAAATTTTGCGCCACTCAAGCTGAAACCGCACGGCTCTCTGAACCATGATGTTTCAAAGCCGCAACCTGCAAGGCTTCCGCCGCCAAGATATTCAGCTTCAACAGAAGCATCAATGCGGTCACCGCGAATATATGTTATATCTGGAATTGACGCAGAAGCCTGGAACCTGAGACGCTCAAAGAACGCAATCTGGAAATATTCGTTCTGAGTAGATTCATTACCGTTCGGCATTTTTCTTGTATATTTTATGACATAATCGCCCGGTTCAAGATCAGAAGGCAGCGTCAGTGTATGATAGAAACCGCCCGAAGCCGTTGTTTTGCCTTTGAAAGTCTTTATCGGCTCAGCTTTCCATGCGTCTTCTTTTATTTCTATAGTATAATCACCTACAAAAGGCTCAAGCTTGCCAAGCTTTTGTGTACGGTCAATTCCGCGGAAGGTTAGCTTTTCACCAGGCTTGTAGAGTCTCCGGTCTGTAAACATAAAGACGCGCATAACTTCGTCTTCAGCATACTGCGGCTCTGAAATGCTTGAAGTATTGTAGCGCCACATGCTTGTAATATCCGGGTTGAACACAACGCGGTCGTTCTGGCTTACAGCTTCAATATACATATTTGCAGTTTTATAACTTTCTGTTTTTATTGCTTTTTTAAAAGCACCGTCTTTAAAGTCGATAACCGCAAAACCGTTCTCATCTGTCACTGCTGTTCCAAGAACCGTATTCGGATAACCTTTTATGTCCTTGATAAATAGCGAGGCTTTATTAATCATATCGTAGAACGGAGCATGACCGTTATCCAAAATAGCTGTAAAAGCACCTACATTTGCGCCTGCAACAGGTTCGCCTGTCTTCAAAGACGTAACAAGAACAACAGCCTTGTTATAGCCGTAGCGGACAGTAACGCCCAAATCTGTAACTTGAACTGTCTGAGTGTTAGACTGTGTATAATACTGGTCGTCCCATGAATTTTTAACAATCATGTCTGCATTAAAAAAGACATTACCTACAGAAAGCCCGTTATTCTTAATCAGGAAAGGCTCAAGGTCTACGGTCTCAACTACAGCATCATTTTTTGGAATGTCGCTTTCGCCGTAAGTCTTTATAACTTCATCTTTGGTTCTTGAGCGCAAAGAATAGCTAGAACCAGACAAAATGTTCTGGAACTGAAAAGCAAGTTTCGGGCTGAACTGAGCTTCAAGAATGCCTGAGCCGTAATCTTTAAATGTAGCCATACTTGCAGCTGCCGGAACTTCAACATCAACGCTTATAGATGCAGTGGTTTTTCTTCCATATATATCGCTTATTCCCGCCGGCAGAACCATTGAATAAGTTTCTTCGTAGTTTACAGGAAGTCCGTAAACAATAATGCGGCTGCCGGAAACTTCTACATTGTCTTTGGTTATTTTCATTGCCGGGGTTGTCTTTATGCCGCCGGCAAGCATATCCAGGTTTTTGGCATCAAGCTGATGAGAAAAGTAAAAGTAAACAGGGTTTTTGTATTTTCCATAGCTGTAGGCATCTGTGTCAGTGTTCCGCAAAGAAAGCGGCAGTAGTGTGTGAAAGCTCTGAATCTGGTCATTTTCAGTTTTAAGAGAGCCTTTCTGTGCCTGTGCCCCGCTTTTGAGTGCAACGTCGATGCGCTTGTTTTCAGGCATTTTGTCTTTTATAGCTAGAAGCACGCCGTTTGCGTCTTTTATCTTTGAAACAGACGCATTGTAAGTATTAGAATCTTCGTCTGTGACAACAATTGAGCTTTTTACCACATCTACATCAACAGGGTAATTGAAAAAGACACCAATGTCGCCGGCGGCGGCAACAGGAACATCGTCATTGTCGATGTAAGGCATAAAAGCATTCGGATTTTCTTCAGCGAGTTTTCTTGCTGCGCCATAACCCGGCACAACAGAAACAAGCTTGAGTTCTTCTGTCTTAAAAGAAAAGCTTGTCATGCCGGTTAAGGCTGTTCCGTTTATAGATTTAACATTTGAATTGATTTTGACAACATATTCTGTCTGCGGAATGACTTCGTCGGCACATTCAAAGCTCAAAAGGCTTGTACCGTACCATCTGAAAACACCCTTCAAGGAAGGTTCAATTGAAATAATATCAGATTTATCTGAAGGCTCGCCGAGCTTGGCGAGAGGTACAACCGGCTCAGAAAACTGCACATATATAGAAGGATTTTTCACTTCATCCGGCAGTGTTCCACTCGGTTCATAGCTTATAACGCAAAATTCCCCCGAGTCAGCGTTTGCATTTGAAGCTGCTTTGTTTTTGCCTTTACACCCGGCAGCCAAAACCGCCACAAGCAGCAAAGCAAACAACTTTCTTGCAAAACTTAAGCTCATCTTCATAAAAGCCTCCAGACCATCCTTAGTGGAAATACAAATTTATTATTGGAATATATTAACGCTTTTCAAGCTCTTCTACAAGTTTTGCATGCTTCATTTTTGCGCCATTGCGAGGCGCGGAGGGCATAAAAAAACCCGGTACTATTTATGGAGGCGAAACCAGTACCGGGCTATAA
>CAMJMF010000278.1 GCA_946406925.1 uncultured Spirochaetales bacterium
AATTGACTTTTTGAAAATATCGTTCTTTTCCCAGAATTTTAAAACTTTTTCTTCTTGTTCCGGAAAATTAACTTTAGGATCTACTGATTCGTACAAAATATTCCTCCAAAAAGCGTAACAAGCTGCTTACACTATTTTTTGTTATTATCAGCAATTATGCCATAAACAGATAAATTATTCTATAGGTGAATATGTTTTGTAGGAAAATTATGTAAGTTTTTTTATGAATCTTTGTCATGCACGGCAGCATTTATATTTAATAGCCGCTGTACATGACGCTTGAAAAATCAGATCTCTTCTACATCATCTGGAAGAACGCTTTCTTCGTCTTCTTCTGATAATGAAACGGCATCAAAGTCCATTTTCTGTTCTTCTGGAATTACAGAATAAACATACATGGAAATTATCTGCCTTGTATGTTCTTCTACGCCGGAAGCCTGAAAATGCAGTCTTGACTGATTCATTTTTTGGTTGAATTCAACACTCTTAACGACACCGCTCATTATAATTGTCTGTTCGCCAAGCTTAAACTGAAGCTTAACAGGCATACCCTCTACGCCTTTTCCACCGATTCTTACGAGAGCGCCGTCTTCAGACAAATCTTCAAGAAGGCATTTGATTCCAGGTTCTAGCTCAATTGTCTTTATGTTCTTTGTGCGCGGGTCTGTCAGCAGATACAAATCTGCCATAATAGAACAAGGACAGCGTATGCTTCTGCGCTTCTGTGAACGCTGAAGGTTGCTTGTCTGATCAAGGAATAATACAGGTCTTCCATGATAATGGCCTACACCATGAACAACAGTATCAAAAATGTAGCCGGCATCATTTTTTCGCCAGAAATATACAGTTATTTTTTTATTGCGCCAGTCATAACATCTGTATTGAGGTTTTGCAGGTTCAGGATATGTTACAGTTATAACGCTGTCATTTGTTAATACCATAGAAGAAAAGATACCGTTAGAAGGCAGAACAATTCTAAAGCGCTGACCAGGGCGGATAAATGAAGTATTTTTCAAGCCTGTCTTTAACGGAGGGTCTAATTCGATTTTGCTTCTGTAAGCATAAAAGCTGTTCAATAATTCGGCTGTATGCGGATCATTAATAGAACCAACATTATTTGCTATTTGAACAACAAGTGCAATAGCTCTGTTTATTGCAGGTACAGACCAAAAGAGGACAGTCGGTTCTTCTACTTCTGCCATTTTTGCAAGTTTCCAAACCAGCCTCATCTGTTTGAACGTAAAGCCGGAATCAAAACCTGTTGAATAGAAGTCTATAATTTTTTTAAGCTTCATCTTATCTTACCTATTTTAAGATCTTTACAAAAATACTAAATTATAATAACACATAATTAATGAAAAAACAGTCATTTATTCTGCATTTTTTGCTATTTTTTGCCGTTTTTCTCTATTGTTTTTTGCCTCCGCTATTTACAAATAACAAAACTGCAGGAGATTCTTTTCCTGATTATTCGTATCTGGCATTTCTGCTTTCTCTGCTTTGGAGCGCGGTCTGCCTTTCAGCTGTATATAACCAAAAATACGGAAATTCCTCGTTCAGTTCCACCGGCTTAAAGCATTTTATGGTTTTTGCAAGCGTAAAATTCCAGATTAAGTTCCGTAAATGCATAAAACACTATAAATCAGGTATTCTGACACTTCTTCTGCTCTTTGCAAGCGCCCTTATCATCAATTTTTTCACCAAGCCGGCTAACCCAATAATTCCGCAAAAAACACCGTTTCAATGGGTTATTTTCTTTTTTTTGACCTGTTTTTTTGCATCAGCAGAAGAAGTTCTCTACAGGTATTATCTTCCGCGCACGCTGAAATTCTTTATAAACGGATTTTACAAGGACTCTGAAGCAAAATCCAAAAGGGTTTTGATTGAAATCGGCGAATTCTTTGCCGTTCTTCTTTTTGCGCTTGCCCACCGTTATTTAGGCATAACCTCAATTATTCACGCTTTTATCTCAGGCGCACTTCTCCGCTGGAACATAAAAAAAACAGACACTCTTGTAAGTGTCTGTTTAATTCACAGCTTATATAACTGCCTTGTTTTCGGCTTTTATCTTCTATAAAATGGCTTATGAAAGCTGAAGATATATCTGGTCTGCAAGACCGAAACCGGCAGACTTTGTAACAGATGTTGCAAGCTCGTCATAAAGCATGTCTTCATACATGTTCTGGGCATATTCGTTCTGACTGCCGCCCAGATTTGTCTTTGTAATTGTATTGCGCATAGATGAAAGCATAATCTTTACAAAGTATGACTCAAGCTCAAGCGACTGTTTATAAAGCCGGCTTGTTCTGTCTATCTTTTCGTCAGAAGAATAACCATGCGCACCAGCAGCATTTGCGGCGGCACCAACCGGCAGAGAAGCTTTGTCAGCCGGTTTATTGAAAGCATCAGCAAGTGAAGACGTATAATCACCGTTAATTCTGCCGTCTTCAATAATCTGGCTTGATGAAAGAGTGCTTTTGCTTTTAGAATGATTAATGCCTGCCTGAATTCCATCAATAAGTGACTGGAATTTATTCATCTCCTGCTGCATCTGTGCAGCTGTTGAGGCAGAGTTTCCACCTACACCGCCTTTTGGAACATTTACATTGTTTGTGTTAAAAGTCTGAAATGAAGCGATGTCTAAACTTGATGCCATTTATTCTTCCTTATCTGCTATTACTACTATTATCTCTTAAGATTTGTTGCTGTAGAAAGCATATTATCGCTTGTCTGAATTGCCTTTGAGCTGAATTCATAAGCACGCTGAGCAACAATCATCTGAACCATTTCGTTTACAGCCGAAACATTTGACATTTCAAGGAA
>CAMJMF010000279.1 GCA_946406925.1 uncultured Spirochaetales bacterium
ACGGGTAGCGCACCTTGTCTTTTGCTACAGTCTCAAAATAGCGGTAGCCGACATAAATGTCTTCTGAATAGAAGTTACGCTCTTTATTGCCAAAATATTTAGAAGATGGATAGTCTTCTATATTATAAGCGATTGTGTCTGTCAGGCGGCCGGAAGGAGAAGCTTTTCCTGTGAGAATGTCTGCAACGCCGTAGCCGCCAACCATTCCGCCCTGCCATGCAAGAAGCACTGCGTCTGGTTTTGCATAATCTATAAAAGATGAATCTATAATGTTGCCTGTGTTCAGTACAACTGTAAATGATTTGAATGCCTGGCGCACGTTTTTAAGAAGATTTTCTTCTTCTTCAGAAAGACGCCATGAACCGGGCTCGTCTTTATTGTCTTTGTCTTCTCCGGCGAGTCGCCCGATAATTACAAGAGCAGCATCACTTTTAGAAGCTATATGTGCAACAAATTCTTTTGTCAGCGGCATTTCTTTCTGGCTCCATGGGTCATTGCCCCAGCCGATGCCTTCCTCAAAAGGATTTTCTTCTTCCCATTTGGCGTAGGTGTCTTCAAGTTCTTTGTTCAATTCCACCATGCCGCTTTCTTTAAGGGCGTCAATAATGCCGGTAACTTTGTCTACGTTTACCATGCCGCCGGAACCTGTTCCGCTTTTATAATAGTGGTTTTGAATGCGCCCAAAGACTGCAAGACGTGTGCCTTTTTTTAAAGGAAGTGTCTGGTTATTGTTCTCAAGAAGTACAATACCTTCTGTTGTTATTTGGCGTGCTGCCAATATATAGTCGTTCCAATCAAGAATTTGTGTTTCCATGTGCTGAAACTAACATGTAAAATTGTCACTGTCAATTTGTTCCTGCGCATTTTTTACATGTCTGTTGTAAAATATCAACTGAAATTGATAAACAAAGCCGTAAAACAATTGACACTTAAAAAATCTCGTTTTATTATCTTATTATTAAGGCAACCGGTTGCGATTGCTTTTGTGGACTGGTAGATATGTGATTTATGCAACTGAAATACAAGTATTTCGGTTTTTTCGGTGCTTTTACCTATCCACAATTATCAAAAAAAAGATATAATAGAAATCTCCAATTTATATAGGAGTTCATAAAGTCCAGCTTTATGATTAAAAAAATTTAGGACAGTTTAAGAAAAATTAGTAAAATCCGTATTGCTTTTGAAAATCCATGAAGAATATTTGTTTTCAAATTTCAGTGCATTTTGCTGATTTTTAAGGTTTTTCGCATAAAACATTTGCGAATTTTAGGAAGTATTATGAAGAAAGCTGTTTGTATCACACTTGTTGTTTGTGCGGTTGTTGCGGCTCTTGCGTTACTTATGCTGATGCCTCAAAAAGACTTTTCAGAAAAGTATGCCGGTATCGACTTAACCACACAAAAAAGCTCTGTTGCGCGTGTAAACACTTATAGTGACTATCTGCGTATGCAGTCAAGCCGGAATGAGCCTTCAATAGTTGTTCCGGTTGATGTTTGCTCGTTCGACAGTTCGTCTAAAGGCGTGCATGTACAGGACAACTATTATGGCAGCCGCGTGCTTGTTACTGATGATGATTCGTTTGTAACATGGCAGATTGATGTACCTGAAGAGGGCTTTTATAATCTTGAGCTTGATTATATAGCAATTCCTTCAAGAAACGTAAACATGGAACGCATTATCTATGTTAATGGAAAAATTCCATTCAGCGGTGCGGATCTGCTTACTTTTCAGCGTATTTGGCACGACGGTGCTGAAATCAAAAAAGACAATCAGGGCAACCAGATAAGACCTACTCAGGCAGAAATCTTTGACTGGCAGACAGTGCTTTTAAAAAGCGATTCAGGCTACGAAGTTGAGCCGTACCGCTTTTATTTTAATAAAGGCTTGAACAGCATTTCTTTTGAAGCAACAAATGAACCGATGGCAATCAGAAGCTTTTCGCTTAAGCCTGTTGAAACACTCGATTCTTATGATGCATATCTTGCAAAACAGCCTGTATCTCCGTCATCAGCTTCTTCGCCAGTGCAGATTAGGGTGCAGGGTGAAGATTCTGCAAGACGTTCAGACCCGTCGCTTTTTGCGCGCTATGACCGTTCTTCGCCTGTAACAGAACCTTATGATATAAAGCATACTATTTTCAATTATACAGGCGGCGACTCATGGAAGAGCTCCGGTCAGTGGATTGACTGGAACATTGATATTCCTGAAACAGGCTGGTACACAATTTCAGTGCAGGCACGCCAGCTTTACCAGCGCGGCTATGTTGCATGCCGTTCATTCTATATAGACGGAAAAATTCCATTTGACGGCGTTAAGGCAGTTGAGTTTGACTATAGCTCAGACTGGAAATTTGTTACACTTTCTGATGAAAAGAAGACACCTTACAAGTTTTATCTTGAAAAGGGCAGCCATACACTGCGTATGGAAGTAACGCTCGGTTTAATCGGGCCGGTCATTAACCAGCTTGAAGACTCAATTTTCAGATTAAATACAATTTACCGCACAATTCTTGTTTTAACGGGTACACAGCCGGATCCATTCCGTGATTACGAAATTGAAAAAGCTTATCCTGATGAAGTTGCGGAAATGGACCTTGAGGCAAAGCGCCTTTACAAAATGGTTGATGACTTTGTAAAGATTACAGGCCAGAAATCAGACAAAATTGCTCCTGCTCAGACACTGGCGGTTCAGCTTGAGGAATTTCATAAGAATCCTCACAAAATTACAAAGAGCTTTCAGAATTTCAAAGACAATATCACATCAATGGGTTCTTCACTTTTAAGCATGACAGAATCTAAGCTCGATGTTGACTTTATTCAG
>CAMJMF010000280.1 GCA_946406925.1 uncultured Spirochaetales bacterium
GTAATTGAAGCTCAGAATCATTCGCTTTCTGTACCGAATATTACTGAAAATGCGGCTTCAAAGGTTATTCAGACTAAGGTGATTTACGGAAACATTGTAGCGCCTGTTCAGGTAGGCGATGTTTTGGGCAAGACCCAGTATTCTGTTGATGGCGTCCTCTTAGAGGAAATTCCGCTTGTAGCAGACCGCACTGTGCTTGAAGGTTCAGCTCTGAAAAAATACGCTGATAAACTGGCACAGAAACTTTTGAACAAGTAAAAGCTTCACATATGCTGTCTGTTTTTGTTTCACAAAAACAGACACTTTTCGCCGATTAAACTTAGTCCGTCGATTAAGCTATTGCGAAAAGCAACCTTCCTTTTCCGGCACTGCCTAAGGGCTCTGCCCTTAGGAATCCCGGATGCACATTATAATGCAAGGCATCAATTCATTATAATGTACGTCTCTCTTGCATTAGGTTGTACGTCACTGGCACATTATGCTGTGCCGGGTGCGCATAAGCTGTCGGTTTTTGTTTTACGAAAAGAGAAAGAGTTTGACTTCTTCTAGCTTGGCTTCTGCTGTTTTTCGGCCTAGTTCGTAGACGCGCTTAAGTTCGTCTACATTATCTTCTGTCCGGCTTATGCCTAGACTTTCTTCAGGGCAGATTACAAAGGCGCTGCCCTTTGATTCCTGCTCAAAAACATAGGCTGTCTGCTCATTATAAGCTTCAGGACGGTTTTTCATAGCCTTATATAATTCAGGATATTTTGCAAGCAGCAGCTTCATCAAAAACTGAATGCGGCTTTTCTTTTTTCTGTAATTTCTTGGCTGAGTCAAAATAACAACATTTTTGTCATATCCGATTTTTTCAAAATACTTCAGCGGAATTGAATCGCTTATGCCGCCGTCAAGATATTTATGCCCGTCTATGCATACCGGCTTTGAAACAAGCGGCATAGAGGCAGAAGCTCTCATCCATTCAAGCTCGGCGGCTTCTCCATCTTTCATTTTGAAATAGACCGGCTCGCCGCTTTCTATGTCAGTTACAACAAGATAAA
The DNA here is from genome assembly GCA_946406925.1 of uncultured Spirochaetales bacterium. Taxonomy (GTDB): domain Bacteria; phylum Spirochaetota; class Spirochaetia; order Treponematales; family Treponemataceae; genus UBA1240. The sequence goes on from CAMJMF010000280.1 coordinate 1,041, forward strand.
ACTCAAGCGGATTTTCTCTAAAAGTTTTTCTATCGAATATGTCAAGCTCATCAGGCAGCTGCCTGTAGCAGAAATCTGCATTATAAAGGTCGCCCGTTTTTAGAAGCGAACGGAAACTGCAATAGCGCGGGTCTTTGGCAAAACGGAGGTTATAGCGGATTGCACGCCCAATCTGCTTTGATTTCAGATTGCAGCCGAAAGTTGCGCCTGCACTTACACCGATTGCGCCGTCAAATGTAATGCCCTGCTCCATAAAGACATCGAGCACGCCGCAGGTAAACATTCCGCGCATTGCACCGCCTTCTAAGACAAGTCCTTTCATGAAACTCTCCAAAACTTAGTTTAAATTACACATTTTGTTCATATGTCATAATTCATTGCAAATTGTACGCAGTAACATGAAATCTGTCAAATGGCTGAACATAAAAAAAGCACACCCTAAAAGGATGTGCTTTAGTAGATTCATTTTTTAAGTTTATTTTCTGCCTAACTGTGTATACGGAACAATGTCATAGCCGGCAGTCAAAATTGCACAAATCAGCTCGTCAAGATAATCATAAAGATAATCGCTTCTTGTGCCGTTGCGAATACCTGTCTGAATAGAAATTGTCGCGCCGTCTTTAAGCTGGCTCACAATCCAAGAGGCAAGCTCGCATGAACTTTTGTAATGGCCCGGCATGTCATGAGCCATTTCAAGCGTAACCCAGTCAGCCGGAGCTATTCCCTGTCTTACAAATTCATAGCCGGCTCTCTGCCCTGCCGAATTGATTATTTCATTCGTAATATATTCAGGCGTATGCCAGACCGGCGACATGTCAGTGCCGGTTAAATTGAAGAACTCATCTTCATTGCGGGCAAGCCCCTGCATGATAAAGTTCTCATCAACAGCATAACCGCTTGAAGCTAAGTCCATAGTCGTAAAGAACAGCGAACCGCACTGATGACCGGCTGCAACAATTTCCTGCACGCCTGTAGGAAAGCGGCGCATAAATTCGCCGTTTATAAAGAATGTGCCCTTAACTTTGTTGTGGGCAAGTGTTGCCAAAATTTGCGTTAATCCTGCGTTGCTGTCAGAAGCGTCAAATGCAAGTGCCACAACAGGCTTTTTCACAGAGAATGAACCCGGTGCACCAGCTTTAGGCTCTTTAAGCAGAGGTCTTGTAAAACTCTGACCAGAAACAGAACGAACATAAATGGCATTCTCATAATAGCCGTTTTTGCTGTCATCAATGAATACACGCACATTTTCGTTCTGCAAAGACGGCTTTCGTTCAATCTGCTCGTTTGCTATGCGCCACAAACCTGTTGACTGGTTAAAGCTTAAAACCCTGCCGCCTGCCTCAGCAAGCACATTCTGGCCGTTTGCACTGAAACCGAATTTCCGTGCGCTTGAAAGGAAGAGCACATGCTGAACCTTTGTGTTTATGTTCCAGCTTCTTATAGTTTCGTCACCGCCGACGAACAGCGCCTCGTTATTAGCCCAAAGATACTGATAGACTTTTTCTTCTTTATAGGCTTCAAGCGGTGTCCAAGTCTTTGCGTCATAAACATAAAGCGAACCGCCCGAACAGAAAGAAAATTTCTTGCTGTCAGGTGAAAGTGCCGGTTTTGAAGAATCAAGCGGAATCAGCAGAGACGAAATATCGTAGCCTACTCTGCCGGATTTTGTGCGGCCTTTAAGCATACCGAATGCCAGTGTCGCAAGTTTACCGCGGTAAAGCTGCTCAACCCAGATTACAGGCAGATTTTCTGCTGTCCAGAAG
>CAMJMF010000281.1 GCA_946406925.1 uncultured Spirochaetales bacterium
CAGAGCACGTGATTTGTAATCTCGGGGTCTAGGGTTCGAATCCCTAAGTTGGCTGACTTTCTGGGGAGGTTCCAGAGTGGTCAAATGGGGCAGACTGTAAATCTGTTGGCTATGCCTTCGAAGGTCCGAATCCTTCTCTCCCCAAAACCTTGCAGTTTTTGCTGCAAGGTTTTTTTTTGCTCAAAAGGAAAATCTATGAATAAAGAGGATTCATTTTATAAAGACGGACTGAAATTTTCCTGCAAGATGTGTTCTTATTGCTGCAGGGTAGAACCCGGATTTGTTTATCTGTCGCGAAAAGATTTAGACAGATTCCTCAAAGTGACAAATGCAGAAGAAAATGAATTTATCGAAAAATATTGCAGATGGGTTCCTTATTATGACGGAAAAGAAGTTCTCTGCCTGAAAGAAATGAAAAACTATGACTGCATATTTTGGAACAACGGATGTTCTGCGTATGCGGCAAGACCGCTTCAATGTTCAACTTATCCGTTCTGGGATTTTCTTTTGAGAAGCCCGAAAACATGGAATGAAGAGGCAAAAAGCTGCCCGGGCATGAATAACGGCGAGCTTCATTCTTTTGAAGAAATAACTGAAAAGCTTATTGAATACCGTAATAACAAGCCGCTTTCAAAGCAGGAATTTGAAAAAGCTGAAGAATCAGAGCCTGCTTCTGACGAAGTAATATGAATTTGCATGCTTTCTGTAATATTCACAAAATGATTGAATTTTTGCAAATGTTCAGCTAGAATATAAATAACGCATTAATTGCAAAAAACAAGAGGATAGCATGCGTATTCATTTTTGGGGTGTCCGCGGTTCTTTACCGACTCCGCTGACAAATGCACAGCTAAGAAATAAGATAACAGCCATTGTTCAGCGAATTACACCTGAAGATCTTGTGTCTGTAGATGCAAGAGAGAATTTTATTCAGAATCTTCCTGAATGGCTTACATCAACTGTAGGCGGCAATACAGCCTGTGTTGAAGTTGATACAGATGATAATCAGGTCTTTGTTTTAGATGCCGGTTCTGGCATTAGAGAAATGTCATACAAAGATTTTGAGGAATCTCAAAAAACTATCCACATGTTTTTTTCGCATTTCCACTGGGATCATATTATGGGCTTTCCTTTTTTTGGTCCTGTCTACAACAAGAATTTTACGTTTCATATATACAGCCCGTGGCCTGATACAATGAATATTCTGGCTGCGCAGATGGAACCTCCTTATTTTCCGGTAAAATTTTCAGTATGCACGCCGAATATTCATTTTCATTTGATTGAGCCTGACAAGCCTATGAAAATAGGTGATGTGACTGTAATCTGCAAGAAGATGTTTCATCCGGGCGCTTCTTATTCGTATAAGTTTATTGAAAACGGCAGACAGTTTGTTTATGCAACAGATGTTGAACTTACAGCCGCTTCTAACGAAGAAAAGCTGAAATACAAAGAATTCTTCAAAGAATCTGACATGCTCGTTCTTGACTCGCAGTATACGATTGACGAGCTTTATGACAAGCCGAACTGGGGTCATTCAACCTGCTGTCATGGCGTTGAGCTTGCTCTGGAATGCAATATAAAGAAATTGTACCTGTTCCATCATGAACCGACATACGACGACAAGAAAATCAATTCATTATTGAAAATCGCAAAATGGTATGCTGATTCAACAGGAAAACCGTCATTTGAGATTAAAGCTGCTACAGAAGGAATGGATGTGCTCCTATGATGGATTTGGACGAATCTGCAGGCTTTAACTACGATTTTTCAGAAAAAGAATTGCGCTCGCTTATGCTTTTTTTAAGACGTTATGAGCAGATTGTGCCAGAGACACTGGAAAACTTTATTCAGTCTCTTGAAAAGCATTTTTATGAAACAATGTCGATTGGTGAAGCAGAGGACTTTTTTACAGGAAAACATCCCGAGCTTTTGAATTAATCTTTATAATTGAATATTCGAATTGAACAAAAAAAAGCTGCCCCGGATTTTGGCAGCTTTTTTTATAGAATCTGAAGTTCAAGCTCAAGCCCGTTATTGGCAAGCACCTTAACAGGCGGTTCTGTCGTCGTGTGTCCTATCTTTAACGTGCAGGACTTTATTACAGTGCCCGGCTTTATGTTATCAATAAGATAGCGGCGTTCCGGCTTGAAAATGATTATTGACGAGAACATGCTCATAATTCTGCCGGTTACTATACGGTAATCAGCAGGGTGTCTGAATGCAAACTGCATGGAAGTTTTTTCTGTAACAAGGTCTTCCTGAACAAGCATGTTGTAGACATTCTTTTTGTCGGTTTCAGTCAGCTTTCTCGGCAGAACTTTCTTAATGCCCAAGGTCTGGGCTTTTTCCTGTTCTTTTTCGCTAAGGTCACTGCCTGAAACCAAAAAAATGATTACTTTGTCAAACTTTGAGTCAGCTCTGATAAACTGAACAAAAGTCTTCCAAAGACGTGGAAAATCATCAGCGTTGATGACCAGCACATGCGGGTCAATCTCGCTGATGTTATCCATGGCTTTTACCGGCCAGCGATAAGTTATGTTTTCACTTCCAATACTTTCAAGATACTGAGCACAATTGTCAGTTTCTTCTTTACTGGCGGTAATTAGCAAGGTTTTCATTCTGTTCCTAAGTTCTCAACGCTGTAGTTATAGATCTGCCAGATGCCGTCACGCTGACGAACGTAATAAGTGTATCTCTTAATTTCTTTGAAATTATCGTTCTGGAACCATTCTTTAACAGTTACAGTTCCTTCTGTCTGGCTGTATTCTGTTTTTTCGATAAAGAAAGATTCT
>CAMJMF010000282.1 GCA_946406925.1 uncultured Spirochaetales bacterium
ATGCTGATGCATGGAACACAGCCGATTCAAAACGGTATCTTGAGCTGACCAACCGCTACAACGACGCCATTACAAAAATATCAAATTCAATCGATTCGGGTAATTTTTCGTTCTAAAAATTTTTAGGGAAAGGATAAAAACAAAAGGAGATCATTATGGCATTTTGCTCAAAATGCGGAAAAGAACTTGCGGAAGGAGCACAGTTCTGCTCAAACTGCGGTACGCCGGTAAACGGTTCCGCTAAAAATGAGAAGAAAATAGACAGCGAAGCTGTCAAAGAAAAAGCAAAAATTGCAGCCGACAAAGCAAAAGAAGGCGCAGGCAAGCTAAAAGAGGCAATTGACAAGCTGCCATTCAACGGCATGGCACAAAAAGTGCCAGCACTTGAAAAATTTTCAAAATTTGCAAACTACGCGGTATGCGCTATAGGCGTAGTGCTTTTGATAGTTATTATGTCGGCAATAACATCGGGTGGTTCAGGTAAGCTTACACCATCTGAAAAGGCAGTCAAGAAAGCATACGGCTGTTCAGCAGAAGAGCTGCTTGTGGCAAACGGAATACTAGGCGGTTTCCCAGATAGTTTTATATCTGCTTCAGTCAGAGAGTATGAATTAGCCGGTGAAACTGTTCAAGATACTTTGACTGACACCGCGTTTGCTTCAATGAAAATCTACGAAACCTCAAAAGGAAAAAAAGAAGTAAAGAACGCAATTTCTCAGTCAAAAAAGAAGCTTAAGGAATTTAATAAAGACCGGAAAGCAACAGCCAGTGCAAAAGCTTCTGATAAAAAAGCAGAAAAAGCGGCTGCAAAGGCAGACAAAGAGGATTCAAAGGATGCCGGCAATAAAAAGCTTGACTCTGTAAAAGGCGTAAAGACAGAAAAAGAAAAAGCTGCAAGCGGAATGGAACTTGCAATAGTGCCGGCAGCTGAATTTGCACCTTCTGACTTGAAGGAAGACTATTTAAAGACAGAACAAAACATTTCTGTTGTTGAATTTCAGATTGCACGTACCGAAACAACTTATGCGCAGTGGTACGAAGTCTTGCAATGGGCAAAGGACGAGGCACGCGGTGACAAACGCTACCGTTTTGCAAACAGCGGACGTGAAGGCAGCGGAAAGGGTTCTATAACAGATAAAGTAGATGGAGCTGCTCCTACAGGCGACAGTAACCACCCTGTTACATGCATATCGCACAATACCGCAATCGTATGGTGCAATGCCCTATCTGAAAAGGCAAAGCTTACACCTGTATATTATTTTGCCGACGGCAGCGTAATCCGCGACGAAAATAAAATTGACGATACGGTTTATCCAGACCTTACAAAAGACGGTTACCGCCTGCCTACATGGGCTGAATGGTATCTTGCCGCAAAGGGCGGAAAACCCGGCAGCTATGAATGGGATTATAAGTATGCCGGAAGCGATACTGCAAGTGAAGTAGGCTGGTTCCGCAACGAATGCGGCTATCAGCAGAACATAGACGACATGAACGAGTATAGTGATGAGTACGGAACAAAGCCTGTAGCAACAAAAAAAGCCAATACACTCGGACTGTATGATATGTCAGGTAACGTATCAGAATTTGTTGATGATTTGCCATACGGTTATCGTGCAGGTGGAAACTGGATTAACAATAATCCTGAATTTACCAAATCTTATGCAAATGTGGCTTTCGGAGATAAATTTGATGGTGTAGGATTCCGCGTTGCGCGCTATAACTCAAAGCAGGCTTCTAACAGCAAAGCAGCACTTGAAAAGGCTGCAAAGGAAATTTCCGAAAAACTTGCCGCAAACGAAGTTGCTGTAGAAAATATCAAGATTCAAAAAACCGAGCTGACACAGGATATTTACCGGACTGTAATGGGAGGCTTTAATCCATCTAAATTTAAAGGTGATAAATTGCCTGTAGAAACTGTAAGCTGGTATGACGCAATAGAGTTCTGTAACCGTCTTAGTGAAAAGCAGGGATTAAAGCCTTGTTACAGCGTAAAAGACGGTGAATGGCAGATGGATTCGTCCGCCAACGGCTGGAGACTTCCGACAGAAGAAGAATGGGTAAAGACAGCAGACGACGGTCACAAATATTCCGGCAGCGACAATATAGACGAAGTCGCCTGGTATGACGGTAACAGCGGTGATAAGACACATGAAGTCGCTACAAAGGCTGCCAATGCAAACGGCATACATGACATGAGCGGCAACGTATGGGAATGGTGCTGGGATAAGTACAGCAGTTCTTCGTCTTACCGCGTTAACCGCGGCGGCAGCTGGAACGACGACGCGTCTCTCTGCGCTGTTTCCTACCGGCACGACGGCGACCTGAACTACCTGGAACTCAGCTGCCTCCCGGGCCTCCGGGTCAGAGATCTTGGCTTCCGCCTTGTTCGCAACGCCAACTAGCGTTGGCTATACCTGCAAATAAACTGTTAAATGTCGGCGGCTTATGCCGCCGGCTCATTCTTTAGGAGATTTTAATATGGGAAGCGCAAAACAAGAATTTGAAGCAGAACAGGAAAAAAGACGGCATACAGATGAGGATTGCAATCGTTGTAGTCGTGAACTGACAAAAGACGAACTTGAATTTGTTGAAAATTTCGGTGGTGAAAAGTTCTGCGAAGACTGTCGGGCTGAACAGGCAAAAATGGAAAAAGAGTAAATACCAGATAAACCAGCCTTATTTAGCAGTTAATCAGAATTCAATGAACGAACCCCGACGCAGAGCGTGCGGGGTATCGTTCGTTCTGCTAAGGA
>CAMJMF010000283.1 GCA_946406925.1 uncultured Spirochaetales bacterium
ATGCAACAATTATTGCTGCTGTTGCAGACTTGAATATTATGATTATGCTGCCTGTTGCGGTTGGTGTTGTTATCGGGCTTTTTTCCGGGGCAGGGCTTGTCCGCGTTTTAATGGCAAAGATTCCGTACCATACATACGGCGTCATTCTGGGCTTAATTGCCGGCTCAATTCTTGCAGTTGTTCCTGCAAAAGAATGCGCCGCACTTATCAGCTCTGGCAGCGCACCTGTACCGCTTGTTGTGCTTGTTTCTTTTGTTTGTTTTGCAGCAGGCTTTGCGCTTGCTTTCTGCCAGAAACCAGAAAACGCACACTCTGCTGAATAATTAGACTTTAGAGGTTGTGCACAACAGCGCAGAATATGCGGCTGGTGCACAATGCCCGCTCTTTTTGGTGGGCGTACCACAATCTGCCGGTTTTTGTGTAAGCAAAAAGCGGCACTTTTCGCCAGTTGACCTAATTTGTAGAATAATCTGTTGCAAAAGCTTTATTCCTTCTCGTTCAGCATCTCAAGCATTTCTTTGTTCCGCTCAAGTATATTGTAGATGCCGTCCTCAGAAAGCACGCCGCGTTTCAGTTCTGCCGGAAAAAGCCCGGCTTCGTCCATGGCAAAATCTTTTTTCCATTGCGGACTTGCATAATAATCTTCAAGCTTTTGAATTTCAGACTGAAATTCCTTAAATTCGGCAATCTTTTCATCAAGCAGGTCAAGCATCCCGCGTGCTCTTTCAAGAATCAATTCCATCTGATAAACATGCTGCGGTAATTCCATGTTTTCTCCGTATTTAAAGTTTTATTTGCTGTTCGTGCTTATAATTTGAAGCAACTTTGGAATATCGTCTTTTAATGTTGTATACACAATATCAAAATCTACACTGCCATAATCATGAACTATTTTGTTTCGCAGTCCATAAATAGCCGTCCACGGAATAGAATTATGGATTGATTTATAATCATCACTTAAGCTTTTTGCATTTTCAGATATCTGTATAAGCCTGAATAACATAGAATCAAGCAATATTTCATTTGTATTCAGCTCTCCAGGTGTTATGTCTTTTGTGTGCTTTACAATAAAAGACAAATTCTCGCAAAGTTTATTTATGTAGTAGCTGTCATCTTTTACATTATCCATAGATCCGTATGCCGTCCTTAAGCACCGCATTTAAAAGTTCTTGGTTATTAAGCAGCTGTTTTAAATCAAGCATATCTACTTTTTTATGAAGAGCCTCGCGCAAGCGTTCCAATAATTCATAATATTTCAAGCCTGTAATGTCAGTAGCTACTAAAAGGTCAACATCGCTTGTTTCTTTTGCCTTTCCTTTTGCATAAGAACCAAAAAGGTAGCAGTAGTCTATGTTGTAATCTGAAAAAATATTGCTGCAGACTTTTATTATATCGTCTTTAGAAAGAATTCCATGTTCTTCATCAAGCAGATTTAATTTTTCTATTTCATGAACAAGAAAATTATATTTTGCTGTGCCTGTTTTGTTTGCATCATTTTCATAGGAAATATATGATCTTAGGGAAATTCCTATTTTATCAGCTGCCTGCAATTGTGTGAGATGTTTTTCTATTCTGATTTGTTTTAAGCTGTTCATTTGCATATATCACCTTATATGATTATGCAATATTTGCACATTGCGGTCAATAAAAATATGCAAAAATTGCATATTGATTCTTGGTAAAATATGCAAATTTCATGATATTTCCTCTTATTGCAGATTTTGTGATATTAGCATAATATGTAGCAACATTTAAAGATTAGTGAGGGAGCAATGATATTCACTTATGATTATAAGCCTGTTATAGAAGATTTTTCAAAAGACGGAAAGCTAAGTATTGTTGCTATTTTGAAAATTCTTGAGAACGCCGGAAACGGTCATTCTGATTATGCAGGCGACAGCATTTTTAAGACAGACGGAATAACACGCGCATGGATTTTGACTGAATGGTCTATAAAAATTGATGAATATCCTTCTTATGGAGATGAAATAAAGGCTGAAACTTGGTCAGAAACCTTGGATTTTCCGCTTATTGCAAACAGAGATTTTCTTCTATATAAGAACGGCAAAGTCTGCGCCAGAGGAACTTCGGTCTGGGTGCTTTTTGATGTTGCAACACAGCGTTTGAGCAAAATTGATGATTATCTGCTTGAAAGCTACAAGCCTGAAGACAAGAAAGTCTTTGACGAAAAGAAGCCCGCTAAAATAGAAAAGCCTGAAGCTTTTTCGCTTGAAAAGACTGTGGAAATTAGACGCAGCGACATAGACTTTAACGACCATGTGCACAATCTTGTGTACTTGGATTATGCTATGCAGGTTTTGCCTGAAGAAGTGTACAAGTCTGCAAAGTTTAAAAGCCTTCGCGTGACCTACAAGACGGCTGTAAAGAGCGGCGGCAGTGTGCGCTGCAAATATGCTCAGATTGAAGATAAGCATATCGTGTTCATCTATAATGAAGAAGATCAGCTTTGTACAATGATTCAACTGAGCTAAGCTGAAACTTCCGCACGAAAAAAAAGGGCTGCCCTGACTGAAGAAAACTTCAATGCCGGGCAGCCTTTTTTAGCTTTAAAAGCTATGCGTTATTTCTTCTGTTTCTTGAAAGTATTAATACCTTCAATAACAAGAATAACTGCAAGTACAGTCATTGCAAGAGCAAAAATCAACTGGAACCAGTTGCCCCAGAAGAATGCTTTTTCAGCACCGGCAATCATTGGTTTAATCTTGTTGATGATTGTAATCACAA
>CAMJMF010000284.1 GCA_946406925.1 uncultured Spirochaetales bacterium
GCCTAAATCTTCTTCGCGGTTTATGTATTTTGTTGAAACTGTTTTTGCGAATTCATTGTTGATAATAGCGTAGCCGCCATCTCTGGCAAAAGAAGAAAGACATTGCTCAAAGTGAATGTCTGTGACAGACGGGCTTAGAATGCTTGCAAGGCAAAATGCAGCTGGTTCCCCGGCAATAAAAAGAATTCCGCCTGTCATGCCGGCGTGCTGCGTAAAATATTCAAAATGCTCAAGGGCATTGTGTATTATCTGGCGTTCCTTAAGTAAATCTTCGTTTTGTGTGCCAATGGTGTTTTCAGAAAGCCATTTTTCTTCAATTTCCTGAGCTGCTTCTATGTTTTCGCGTTTTAAAAGGCTGAATGAAAAATTGTCGTATTTTTTACAGAACTGCTTTATATGATTACGTTTCCGGTTGTATTTTTTGCCTGTCAAATTGCTTAAGTTCTCTGTAAGATAAATGTAGTCGCTTAGTTCGGGGGCTTCATTAATTGAAAGCGTTTTGAAATGTGCTGAAAGGAAGTCCTTTTCGTTTGCTGTAATGTTTCTGAAAACGCATGTTTTGTCGGTCGTAGAAGCTTCTTTGAGCAAAGTTTCGATGGCCGCCGCTGTGTTTTGTTTTTCGCCGTTTATGTCGTGCGGAAAACTGTAACAAAGCTTTTCATCATCAAAATACTTTTCGTATATCCAACCATCTTGAATGGCAACAAGTGAATTATATTTCTGTGCGTATAAGACGGAGTTGACCGCGCTGTAGTTATTCGCAAAGAAACCGTTGTTCAAAGCGCTTTTCTGGAGGATATCAAGATCTTCTAACGATGTTTTGTGCCAGTCCATCATTCTATTTGTTATTTTCACACATTTTGCGGAGCCCGCTTAAGCCTGTGAACTCGTTCCATTCGCTTTTTGACGCGAATGTTATTGCGCTTGAAACGCCTACATGCCACATCATATGTCTGAACTGAGCAAGAATAAGTTCAATCCGTGTGTATTCGCATCCTTCGGGCTTCTCCAAAAGCATAGGTAGCGTTAGCGTCTCAAAGTATTTGTCTATTTTACCTTTAACGTGCTCAAAATAAGATAAAAGGCTTTCTCTTGAAATTACGATAGATGTGTCTTTTTCGTAGCCTTCGCGTTTTGGGTCAATTACGCTAAGATTTTCCGGGATTCCGAAAAGTTTTTCACCTTCATAGACGTAATTCATAGGATTTATGAAGAACCTGTCCATTGAATGAAGATAGTGGAAAATGTATCTCGAGTTGTTTTCCGCATCGAAAACAATTTCCAAATCTGCTTTTTGAATCTGCTCTTTAATGTTCATAAAGTTGATTTCTTGCTGGTTCTTTATCTGCTTTATAATTTCTTCCATGTTTTACTGCCTTTATTTGTTTTATACAGTACTCAGCTGTTTATGTAAAGTAAGCCACGCTTGATATTGGAATAGCTTGACTAAAGCGGTCGTTTTTGGTAGTTTTTTCAAGTCAATTTGACGTAACGGGCAATAGCGCAGTTGGTTAGCGTACAAGTCTGGGGGACTTGGGGTCGCGGATTCGAATTCCGCTTGCCCGACTGAAGCAATTATAGAGTTTCTTTTCTTTTTTTATGTTTGTAACGCTCTGCCTTAACCCGACAATTCAAAAAACGCTTTTCTTTTGGAAAATTCACCGCGGCGAAGTTAACCGCTCTGAAAAGAATTTTACAGATGCTTCCGGCAAAGGCATAAATGTAAGCCGCGTTCTGTCACAGCTCGGCAGGCAGGTTCTTCACATTACCCAGCTTTCAAAAGAAGACAAACTCTGGTTTGAAGCCGAGCTTAAAAAGCATAAGATTGAGCTTGCTGCTGTTGATACAAATGCAAGAACAAGAACATGCACAACCTTAATAGAAGAAAATTGTATAACAGAGCTTGTTGAAAAAGGCAATAAAGTTGAGCCTTGCACAGAAACCGAACTTCTTAAGGTTTTTGACAGCCTTTTAGCTGATAATTCCAAAAAAATAGAGACGCTTATCATTTCAGGCAGCAAGGCGCCGGGTTTTAGAGATTCGTTGTTTGCAGAGCTTGCACTAAAAGCACATGAACATAATGTGCCTGTAGTGCTTGATATTAGAGGCGCAGATTTGCAGAAACTGCTTGAGATTCTGCAGAACAAGCCGGTGAAATCTGATGAAGCGCCGGTAATCATAAAGCCCAATATTCAGGAATTACAAGAAACATTTTTTGCAGAGCAAAAAGAGCCGCTGTCTGAAAATCAGATAAAGACCTTTCTTGTCGGGCTTTATGAGCAATACGGAATAACGGCAGTAATTACCAGAGGCAGCAAGTCAACGCTTGCCTTTGACGGAAAAAGCTTTTTGAGCATAGAGTCGGAGAATATTCCTTCTGAAAAGATTATTAATACAATCGGATGCGGTGATTCTTTTGCGGCGGGCTTTGCTGTCTCTCTGGCTGAAAGCGGTGATTTTGAAGCGGCAGTCAGACAGGGCATAAAATGCGGCGCTTTGAATGCAATGACCCTTCAGCCCGGTTCAATTAAATAGTACAGATAAAAAATCAAAAAAAGTATTTGCCTTTATCAGAAAAAATTAGGATATTAAATATATAGGAAAAACATGCTTTCAAAAGCACCAAAAGAGGTAATATGTCTGAACCCAATCTTGCTACTGTAGACCAGACACTTTCAAATAAACT
>CAMJMF010000285.1 GCA_946406925.1 uncultured Spirochaetales bacterium
CAAAGCGGCCGCTCTTTTTATCAGACGAATCTTTAGCCAGCATCACTTTTCCGTTTGCGGCGAAGAGGTGAGATCGCTCTTTTGCGTTGAAGCTGCCTTTTTTTAGATATTCACGGATTTCGCTCACGGCGACAAGGCAATCGTCTATGCGCACAATTTCGTCTGCGGCTTTTTTCTTAAGACCGCCGTTATGAAGCTGAAAACGGTTTCTGTAGCCAAAAGGCTCACCGCCTGTAATCTTGATTTCGGGCAATTCTTCAATTTTAAGACCTGCCCTTAAAAGCGAATCGCGCAGAATTTCGGCTTTTAGCTTGCGCTGATAATCTATTGAAGCAATCTGAAGGTTGCAGCCGCCGCAAACGCCGTAAAACGGGCAGGGCGGTGTAATCCGCTCTTTTGAAGGCTCAATTATTTCGTCAATCTCGGCAGTGAAAAAATCGCCCTTGTCTGCCGTAATTCTTACTTTGAGTGTTTCTTCTGGCAAAGCACCGCGAACAAAGACTGATTTTCCGTCAAGCTTTGCAAGGCAGTCGCCGCCGGCAAGCATTTTTTCCGTTTTAAGCGTGATAAGTTCCATAGATTAACAGTTTAGTCTTTTTTTCTGTTTTGTGAAAGACTGTATGTTTTAGGATATTAATCAAATGTTTCAAAAACAGTGCTTCATTCCCGTCGGAAATCCGCGCTTCGACCACAAGAATGCTCGCTACGCTTCAACTTGAGGTCAGCCAGCTTTTCGGCTCCATGACAGAATCAGCCCATTCTGTCATGGAAACACTTCATTCTTGATGGAATATACTTTTTCTATGACAGAATCACCTCATTCTGTCACGGAAAAACCTCCTTCCATGACAGAAATAGTCCATTCTGTCACGGAAACACTCCATTCTTGATGGAATATTCTTTTTCCATGACAGAATCACCTTATTCTGTCACGGAAAAGCCTCTTTCCAGATTGAATATTCAATTTTCAAGACCGAGAGATTTTCTTATTTTGGGCAAATCGGCGTTGAGCTTCTCACGCCAGTTTTCGCCATAACACCTAACACACAACGATTCGCCCCATTCTTCGCCGTTAAAAGGGAGTTCTCCTTCTTTGACACCATGCCAAAGACCATTATAATAACCATGTATTTTTTCAACCCAAATTATAGCTTTTCTTTCTTCTGTATCAACATGATATGCATAATCATCAGAAATATACTGTTCGTTTGCTATCATTTTAAAAAATGATATGATTTCATCATAATGATCAATTACATCAACCATCGTTTCAATTTTGACACCCATTCCCTGACTTATATCCCTAAACCTAGCATGTGGTCCATACTGTTCTTTCCAATGAGTTTCTATACTTTTGTCTTTAGGAAAGGAAACAAAACCTCTAACCTCAAACTCACCGATTCTTCTTAAACCAGCATATTTGCCTCCGCCGTTTCGAGAGTCTATTTGGGCGAATTCAAGTATACGATTTTCAGTTAAATTAACAATATAATGGTCTCCCAACTTCTCTCCCCAAGACTCTTCAATGTTTATAAATTCAGGGTGAGCATATAATGCTTTGACTCCTTCGGTTGTCCAATCTATCTTTCCCAATGCGGCTATACATGAATATGGAACGATTATTAAAACCGATAATGTTATGAATAATTTAAGCAAATTCTTTTTCATTTTGAGCATCCCATTGAAAAACCGTTAAGCCAATTACTTTTGATGAAATTATAAGCTTGTAATTTGCATCTTGCAAGCTATCGATTTTGCAATTTGACTTATTATGTAATCTCTTGTATCTTATATAGAATATCCAAAACAAGGTTAGGTTCACATGAAAAAAGATTCAATCATTATGCGCATGTCTGACGGAAAGCGGATTGTTGTACACCGCTGGATGCCTGATAAAAAAACGCCGGTTATCGGCTTGATTCAGTTAAGTCATGGCATGATTGAATATGCAATGCGCTATGACGCTTTCGGCGAGCAGCTTGCAGAAAAGGGCTTTGTTCTTTATGCCCACGACCACCGCGGACACGGCGAGACAGCAGAGACCGAAGACGAGCTGGGCTATCTTGCAGATGTAGACGGTTTTCAGCGCGTGGTTCTTGATCTGCGCGAGGTTCTCAACCGGCTTAAGGCTGATTACCCTGGACATAAGACTTTTATCTTTGCGCATTCATTCGGTTCGTTTGTTGCACAGTCATTTATAGAGCAGTTTCCATGTGACATTGACGGCTGCATTCTTGCAGGAACAGCAGGCCCGCGCAAGGCTCTTATAAATACAGCAAAGATTTTATGCCGGCTTCTTATGCTTTTCGGAGGAAAAAAACGCCGCTCAAAGCTTATGTCGGAGCTTTCATTTTCGGGCTATAACAGCCACTTTGACAAATCAGAGGGAAGCAGGGCTTGGCTTTCACGCGACCTTGACTATATTGCACAGACCTCAAACAACGTATACTGCACATTTACACCGACACTGGCATTTTACTCAGATATGCTGACCGGCTTGAAAAGAATACACAAATTCAAGAATATCCGCATGATTCCAAAGACTCTGCCTGTGCTGATGATTTCAGGCACAGAAGACCCGGTTGGCAGCTACACCAAGACCGTCAAAAAACTTGCGGACATCTACAAAAAAACAGGCATGACCGAAGTAACTTTAAAGACTTACGAAGGCGCACGCCACG
>CAMJMF010000286.1 GCA_946406925.1 uncultured Spirochaetales bacterium
CATTTGTGTGGTTTCAATGTTTATGCCGAGCATGTCAGCCTTAAATTGATTCCAGTAGTTGTTATGCGCCTGACCGCCTGTAACACGCATAGACTCAATAGCAAAGCCTGTGGCTTTTTCAAGAATGGCGATGCTCTCTTTTATTTCAGATGCAATGCTGTATATAAGCTTGTAGCCTTCTGATGTTTTGTCGTTTAAGATTGCAAAAACTGTATCAGCCGGTGACAAATCGCGGTATTCTGAATTCTTCTTGAATCTGGCAAATTTTGCGCCAGAATCAGGCAGAAGAATTGATGCATTCCACAAATTGCTGATGACAGACGGCAGTGTGCGGATATCACTCTGAAAAACGGGTTCTGCAACACAGAGATTGAGCCCCTCGCTTGAGCCGGCTCTGTCGCAAAGTCTGCCCGGCTTTAGTGTTGCTGTTCCTATCAAGGCTGCAACAAAGTCCGGCGTTCCGCAAAAAACTTTGACGCTTGTGCTTAAATCAAGCTTTTCTGCAATGCCGGCTGTAAGACTGCCTGCGCAAAAACCCGGCGCAACAAATGGCGGCAGCTTTGTGCTTTCAATTCCGCAACGTAAAAGCGCTTCTTCATTCCAATATGCGGTTTCAAATCTTTTTTCTGGCAGAATAGTTAAGGCTGTGCCGGTCAGTGCATAAATCAAATATTCCGGGCCTGAAAAAATGTAAGCGGAAGCGTTCCATTGTGAAGGGTAGTGCTCCATGCAGTAAAGCAGTTTGGGCAAAAAAAGGCTTCTGCCTGAAAGCGCGGCGTATTTTGCCTGCTCTTCGTCTGTGCCGTTAGGTTCATTCCATAAATGAATGAATTTGTCTGAAGCAATTGTCGGGCCGTTGCCGGAAATGCAGATTGAAGTAATTTTGAGGTTTGAGTCTGCGGATTTTCTCAAAAGGTCGAGTGCGTCTTTTAATGCGTCAAGCCAGCAGGCTGGTGCAGCTTTGTTTTCAAAGCGGATTCTTGCAAATGAAAAGACTTCGCCGTCAGGGTTTATTAAAGCTCCTTTCAGCGAAGAAGTTCCAATGTCGACGCAAAAAACAGCTTCGTTCACTTTATTCGGTTTTTACAAGCTTATCGATGATGTTACGGTTGTCAAGAAGATCGCTCAACGACTGGTTGTGGTGAACTCTTGAGATTACGTTTGCAAAAAGACCGGTAACATTTGTGTTGATGTACCATTCACATTTAAGAAGCTCTTCGTGGTAAACGGCATTTGTACCGATGATGCGGTAGAAGTAGCCTTTCTGGTAAGCTTCATTAAACTGCTCTATGGCGTTGCCTGTAAAGAAAGGCAGACTGATTGCAGCAATAACCTGTTTTGCGCCCTGCTGCTTTAAGAATTCCATTGCTTTAAGCAGTGTACCGCCTGTACCGAGCATATCATCAGCCATAAAGACTGTCTTGCCCTGTACGTCGCCCAAAAGCTTAACTGCCTTAATATTTGTCTCGTGTGCGTTCTGGGTAACAATGGAATAGTCGCGCTCTTTGTATATTAGTGCAAGTGGTTTCTTAAGACCTGTAGCGTAGAACTTGTTTCTGTCTACAGCGCCTGTATCCGGAGAAACTACAACAAAATCGTCTTCTTTTGAAGTTAAATCAACGATTTTAGAAAGTTCGCGGATAATCTGGTAGCTTGCATGAAGATTCTCGATATTTGCTTTGTTGAATGAATTTTCAATTTCGCGTGAATGGATGTCTAAAGTGATGATTCTTGAAACGCCGAGATTCTCGTAAATGTGTCCGAGAAGACTTGCTGTAAGACCTTCGCGTCCCTTCTTTTTGTGCTGGCGGCTGTAAGGATAAACAGGCACTACAAGCGAAATGTTTGCCGCTCCTGCCTGTCTTACGGCATCAATTGTAACAAGCAGCGACATTACATGGTCGTTTACAGAAAGGCGAATTTTGTTCTTTCCGCCGTTCAATGCAATTTCCTGATGGTTCTCAACATCCTGAAAAATGTAAATGTCTTTGCCGCGGATACATTCTTTGATTTCGGTTTTGAATTCACCGTTCATAAAATAGGTGAACTGTGTATCGATTTTGAATTCGGGCAGGCGGTATTTGTCTACTGAGCCTTTTATGCATGCTTCTGACGCATGAACATCGCCAAGAAAGTTTATTTTTTGCTGAAGTTTATCTTTATCGAGCTCGTAGCGCTTTGAAAGTGCTTCGTTTTTCAACTGAAACCGATGCTTGTAGATATGCTTTAAGTGCATAATTACTTCGTTAGCAAAAGCTTCACCACCCGGACAGGCAACGATTCCAAGATTCGTCGGTAAAGAATAAGTCATGTGGGCATCCTTGTTTTTTCGTACTGATTTATTACAAAGAACTGTACTAGGTATACCATTTTGAGGGGTTTTCGTCAATCTACTTTAGCAAGGGAGGACACCAGCTCGGAGTCCGAAGGCCGCAGGTTTCCTCCCTTGACCCACCTTCCTTGGCCACGGCTTAGGGGCTCCCGCCCCTAAGAACCCTGGCTGGTGTACAATATCTAGTTGATGTACAGGCTCTCGCCTTGAAAGCTGGTGCACACATGCTGTCGGTTTTTGTGTAAGCAAAAAGCGACACTTTTCGCCGATTGGGCTTTATTCGTAGAATAAGCTGTTCCGAAAAGAAGCCTTCCTGGGCCACGGCTTAGGGGCTCCCGCCCCTGAGAA
>CAMJMF010000287.1 GCA_946406925.1 uncultured Spirochaetales bacterium
GCCAGTCTGGAGTTTTTCAGTTATTGTTCTATAGATTTACCGGTACTTTAGCTCTGGGTGAAACGAATAGAAGTCTTTCTTATCGTCATACATTTTCTCATCAGCAGAACGCATTGCCTTACGGATATCTTCGCCATCGCGGGCAACATACGAGCCAACAGCAAAATACAAATTTCTTATTTCTGAAGCCAAGGCTTTTATTCTGTCCACTTTTTGGTTAAGCTCGGCTTTATCCATACCTTCGGCTATAATCATGAATTCATCGCCGCCTACACGATAAATATCATACTTATCGAAAACTTTTTGCAGTGTCGCGGCAGCAGATTTTAGAAGCTCGTCTCCAACAACATGTCCCAGCGAATCATTCACCTGTTTCAATCCATTTAAATCAGCAAATATAACTGAATAAGGATATTCAAGCTTAGTTTTTCCTTTGACTAAGCTGTCTACTACAACATTCATTGTATTTCTATTTTTTACACCCGTCAGCAAATCAATTGAACTAAGTATCTCAAGATTCTGAAAAAGAAGGTAATTCGAGATTTCCGATGCTATAAAAAATGTAGTCAGTTCAAGAGTTTCTTTAATCTTAACCGTATCGTTCACATTAAAATTTACAGCCCAAATATAACCCAATGTGACATTATTATTCGTCAAAGGAAAAAGAACAATGCTTTTTACTCCGCTTTGTGTAAGAGAATTATGCCAGACAGGGTTTATTGATTTCAGCCATTCCATGTCCTGCTTATCCTTGATAATGATACAAGTACTGTCACCAAGGGTAGAATCCCATGTCTTCATAATGTCAAAAAAAGAAATGCCTGTATAATTATTTTCAAGATTATCATTAATAGAAAGAAGCTTACAACCAGGCCTGATTGCTTCACAAAAATTGATGCACTTACGCTCTTTTTCATTACTGAGAAGGATACAACAATGGTCTGCATCGCAAAGCTGTCGGATATCTTCAATAACTTCGCGGAAGGTTTTTACGATATCTGTAGTTCCACGCAATTTTATGCATGTCTGTAAAACTGATGATGCCGTATCTGCAGAAAGACTTGCACGCTGCTCTGAATCTGCAGCTGTGGTAACGTCATAAGAATAAAGGCAATATCCCACATTTTCCTGATCCGAATTAAGAGGCAGCAAAAACATATTCAGCCAAAGATCCATTTGAGGAAGCCTGACATAAGTATGCAAAGGCTGGCCAAGAACCGCACTTCTATAACAAAAATCCTCAAAGTTCTTGTTTTCTGGGAAATATTCTGCATAAGGAGAATTTGGTATAAAAGGTTTGTGCATGGTCTGCTGCATATCATCGTAATGAGGTTTATTTCCCGCTACAATACGAATATTTCCATAACCGCCATCTTCAAATTTTTCTACTGACATTACACAGGTTCGGGTTTTATATTCTGAAAGTATTGTCTCAAAGTCCATGGCGGCAGGTCCTCTTTTAAGAATCTATTTACAGTTCATATTGATTATATACTAGCACCGGCATTTTTACTAATTAAAATTTGGTTCGTCAAACAAATAAAATTGACATGCTTTTTTATAGGTGTTACTGTATCAGAAATATTATTCTTTTGCATTTTCACTTTTATGGAGCTTGCTTGATGAGCGTTTTTGCAATTTATTCAACTATCCTGTTTTTTATAACTTCAATACATGTAATTATTCTAAGATGGTTTTCGCTTGAATATGTTTACGATAATCCGTCCAGAATGTGGTCAAGCCCTTTCTCGTTTATTGTTACCGGGCTGCTGCTTATTCTGACAATTATAATCGCAAAGTTTGTTTCAAAACCTTTTGATGCAATACTGAAAACGCTTGAAGAAAACCAGCGCAAGGCAACGGACAAAGAAATCAAGACTTGTCTTCACTGTGCAAAGAACTTGACCAGAATTACGCTTACAGCAAATTTTCTAGGCTTTGTTGTAGGTCAGACCTTTGTAATCATAAACGGAATTACACAAGGCCGCTATGAGTTTATACCGCTCCGTGTATTATTTGTAATAGCTCAGGCATTTTCTTTTGGCGGCATTTCAGCATTAACAACAATAAACTGCACAAACCGTTTTTTGATGCACAAACTTGCAAAGCTGAACATTTCGTCTATAAGCAGCCTGAGACAAGAAAAGACAATGAATATTTCAACTTCTATCTCGATGGTGTTTGCCATAACGACATATTTTCTTGTAATAAATCTGCTTACAGTACCGTTCGGCATTCTCTTAAAAGTGCAGGACGGAACTTTTTCAGGCGACCTTCTTAGTGCGTTTACCGGCAAAGCTCTTTCTTGCTTTTTCATTTCGGTTATTCTCTGTCTCTTGTCTTTTGTGCCGATAATCAGCAGCCTTTCGTTCAACATAAAATCTACGCAGAAATCTATTGAAGGAATTGTAGAAAATGGCGATTTAAGCTCAAAAATCAACATAAAGACTACAAACGATTTGGGCATTCTCACCTCAACCATAAACTCGCTTTTCAAAAAGCTTTCTGACATGATTGACGAGCTTAGAACAGAAACTTCTACCGTAGACAAGTCTGCGCTTGAAATTACAGCCGCCTCACACGAAGCTTCTGTAAATCTTCTGCAGATGACATCGCGCTTTAACGAGATAAACGTAAACAGCCGCAACCAGAACAGTCTGATTTATCAGGCTGACGA
>CAMJMF010000288.1 GCA_946406925.1 uncultured Spirochaetales bacterium
TTACCATGATAGCTGTACCAAAGAATGGGTTAGCAAGAAGCTTACGGATTCCCTTAGCGTCTTTCCAGGTTGCTTCTCCGTCCTTAAGGAAGAGTTCAGAGAACATAAAGCGGCTGAGACGTGTACCAGTATCAAGAGAAGTCAAAGCAAATACAGAAACAGCAAGTGTAAGCAAAGCATAAATTGTGTTGTAAGAGCTTGAGCCTTCTGCACCAAACAATGTTGCAAGACCTGCACCAAATGCAGCAGATGGAGAACCGAATCCGCCTGCCTTGTATTTGTCGAATACCATACCAACAGCAATCAAAGAAATGATACCGAGTGCAGATTCAATAAGCATTGAACCGTAACCGATAGCCTTAGCATTCTTTTCGTTGTCAAGCTGTTTAGAAGAAGTACCAGTAGAAATCAATGAGTGGAAGCCTGAACAGGCACCACATGCAACTGTGATGAACAAAGCAGGGAACATAGTTCCAAGACCTGTCTTCCAGCCTGTGAAAGCAGGAATTGTGAATGTAGCGTTTCCTGTGATTGGTGAACCTGCAATACCAATGATAGCAAGAGCCATCATTGCATAAAGAAGGAATGATGAAAGATAGTCACGCGGCTGAAGAAGAATCCAAACAGGAACAAGAGAAGCAATTGCAATATAGATACCGATGAAAACAATCCATGCTGTGCGGCTCATAGCAAAACCAACGTTCAAGCCAAGAATTGTGATAAGCACGATTCCTGCAATTCCAATGATTGTAGCTGGAAGAGTCTTAAGACCACATTTGTTTGTAAGAATACCGTAGATAATTGCAAGTACAATGAACATAAGAGAAATCATTGCAGTTGTCTGGTTTCCGTTAGGATTAGAAACAAATCCGAATGTACCTGGTGCAGTGAAGAATGTACCGGCAACAACGTTTACGAATGAAGCGATAACCAGAATCAATACAAGAAGGGCAAAAATGATGAAAAGCTTCTTTGAAGTTTTTCCCATAGAAGCCTTGATAATTTCACCGACTGATTTTCCGTCATTTCGGATTGAAGCAAAAAGCGAACCGAAGTCCTGAAGACCGCCGAAGAAAATACCACCGATAACACACCACAAGAAAACAGGAACCCAACCGAAAACTGCTGCCTGAATAGGGCCGTTAATCGGGCCGGCACCTGCGATTGATGAGAAGTGGTGTCCCATCAGAACTGCTGGTTTTGCTGCAACATAGTCAACACCGTCTGCCTTTTCCTGAGCAGGTGTCTTTTTTGCAGGGTCAATTCCCCATTGTTTTGCAAGCCATGAACCGTAGAAAACGTATCCACAGAAAAGCAGAACAACAGCAGCAATAATGATTAATAAAGCTGTCATTTTTTCCTCCTGTAAAGTTACTTATCTTAACTTTACATTTTTTAGTTTGCCGTTCAATGTATGCACTTAAACGGCTTTATATAAGCACCATACTGAAAACTTCAGTATGTTCCCTATAACAGATTAGTAAAAAGTTTTTTCAAGTCTTTGCCGCGCCGGTTATATGCAAAGCTTTTGTCCGACATGTCGAAGGCAATAAGGCTGTAATTGCTCCAGCCCCAAAACGAAAATTTGTATGATTTGTAGTGTTTCAGCTTTTTTATTGTGTTTTTTGCTTCTTCAGTGATTTTGTCTGCAATTATTATAAGCGCAACATCGGTGTTTCTGTGTGCTGATGATGGTGTAACTTTTGAAGTTCCTGTTTCCCATGCAAGCTTGTCCAATGAAGCGGCAGCCTCCGCTGTAAGTTCGTCTTGCAGAGAAAAGTAGATGTATTCATTAGAGTCTATGTCTGCAACTTTTGCGGCTTTTACCAAAAAGAACTGTTCATTATGTGAGTGGAATTCCGCGAGCGCATTAAACGGCAAAATAGAATCATCCTGCGTAATATTATAGTAGCGTTTGTAAGAAAGTAATAACTTGTCTAGTGCTTCTATTTTGGCCGTCATTGGCATAAAAACTCTTTGAGATATTAAGACTATTGTTCTTACATTTTCTGACTATTTGTCTGATTCGTCAATAGAAAATTTTAAAATTCTTAAGATATTCTGCATAAACTACAATAATACTGAATATTTGTATAAAATGAAATTTTTTGCCGAATAATAAGGTATTAAATTCAAAATCTTTTGTTTTGCTGTTAGTTTACAAAATTACGTCTTTGTGTTATCTTGAAAAAACATTCTTTAAATTTGTTTAATTAACTAAAAAAGTTAGACAAAAAGAGGAAAAGTATGGCTCAGCGCAATAAGAAAATGGTTGTTGTCTTTATGACTGGTATCTCACTGTGTTTTCTTGTGTTTATCAGTCTTCAGACTACTATAATCACATCGCAGGTAAAAAATACAACGACAAATCAGTATATCGAATTCTGCCGTCAGATAGTTCAAGCCCGCGCGGATGAAATCAGTCATTGGAACGATATTTATGTAAATGATCTTAGAATATTTACAGACAATCCTGTTATAAAGACTGGTGACATTGCAAAGATAACCGCATGGATAGAAGAAAACCGTTCTATGCGAAGCACTGTTTTCGGCAATTCGTTTTTCTGTGACCCTTCAGGCAAAACCTATCAGCTCGGCAACGAAGCTTCTACACAAATTTCAGACCGCTCTTATTTCAAAGAAATAATGCGGAAT
>CAMJMF010000289.1 GCA_946406925.1 uncultured Spirochaetales bacterium
CATTGCGGCCAGGCATCCATGCTTCAAGGTCCCACTTGCGGTAAGCTGGAGCACCAAGGTCACCTGTACATGTATCTACTACGTGGAATGGAAGTCCAAGCCCTGTAAAGATTTCTTCTTCAATCTGGCGGAGCTTTTCGTGAATTTCATCAGACTGTTCAGGAGTAGAGTATGCGAACATCTCAACTTTGTCGAACTGGTGAACGCGGTACAAGCCTTTTGAGAACTGACCTGCTGCACCTGCTTCTCTGCGGAAACAGTGAGAGAGACCGCCGTAGAAGCGCGGCAGAGAAGCCTTATCAAGAATCTCGTCCTGATGATAGCCGCCGAGCGTAATTTCAGCAGTGGCTACAAGACAAGTGCCTTCGTCTTCAATTGAATATACGTTTGATTCATTTCCGCGCGGGTTAAAGCCGATGCCCTTAAGAACTTCTTCTTTAGCAACATCTGGTGTAATGAACATCTCAAAACCGTGCTTGCGGAGAGTGTTCAGGGCATACATAATCAAAGCCTGTTCAAGGAAAACGGCTTCGTTTTTAAGATAATAGAACTTAGGACCAGAAACTTTTGTTCCGCGGTCAAAGTCGATAATGTCGAGCGACTCACCGAGCTGAACATGGTCTTTAGGCTCAAAGTCGAATTTGCGCGGTGTGCCGACCTTTTTAACTTCAAGGTTTTCTGTATCAAGTTTGCCGATCGGTGCATCAGGGTGAATCATGTTCGGAATCTGACGACCGGCTTCATCAAGAGCCGTTTCAACTTCAGAAACCTGCTTTTCCATATCAGCTATTTCAGCTTTTACTGCTTTTCCTTCTTCAATCAATTTGGCGCGTGTTTCTGCGTCAAGTTTTCCTTTCATTGCGGCGGCGTTTGCATTGCGTTTTGCCTGCAGCTGCTGCAAAGATGTTACCAAAGAGGTCCGTTTGTCGAATAATTCAACAACCAGATCTGCGTCCGCCTTCATGTTTCTGGCGGCAATATTTGCTTTTACTGCTTCAAGGTTTTCCTTGATAAATCTATAGTCTAACATAATAAGCTATTATAGCTTTTTGATTTCTTTTATGGAAGTACCCGCAGTAAACTGCACGCCGCCGGAACAGAAACTAGCGCAGAAGGCTGTTGGCAAGCGGCTCTTTTATAGTGCCGTTAAGCGATTTATTCACTTTGCGCATTTTGGCGGCAAGGGCTTCAAGGTCGTCCGTCCAGTTAAAATATTCCTGAACATATTTTTCGCCTTTCTCAAAGCTGTTTGAAATCTGAATATCGATAATCATTTCAAGCATTTTTCTTGCAGCCGGAATCACCTTGTCATAGTCAATGTGAAGCACAGCATCTTTAACAGACACAGCGCCTTCTTTTATAAAGTGATACATCTGCATTACGGTGCGTACTCTGTGAGCCTGGCTTAAATTTGGCTTAGCCTTAAGAATATTGCTCACCATAAAAGTTGTGATAATCTGCTTTTTCTGCATCTCATCATACATGCCGAGCTTTACAAGAGGGTCAAGCATAGAAACAGAAACCATGTCAGCCTTGTTCTCTTCAATAATGCTTTTGTATTTGCCCAGAACGTCAGTGTTTTTATTCGGCCCGAGCGAATGACCGTTTTCGTGCCCGATTGTAAACCAGTGGTCAGCCTCGTTGAGATAAAACTGGTGCAAGTCTTTTGCAAGAACAGCATCAAGCATTTTCTGTTGCTCTTTTAAGTCAGAAACAGCCCTTATCTGCCTGTGGTATACATTGCGCCGCCCGCCGCCAATAGTAAGAGAAAGCTTGTCGTCATTCGGAAGATTCTCTGCAAGCGTAATGCCTGCTCTGTAAGCGCCTGTATCTCCTTTTACTGTAACTAAATCTACGTCTACCATAGTCTGCTTGGTTTCGTTCTTGTCAACGGAGATAGTCTGCTCATATCTGTCGCTGAAAGGCATAAGCTTTGCAAGGTCAGGCAGAAACTTTTGAATTTTGAGCAGCTGCTCAGTGCCCTGTCTGTTCACAATTCCCACGCGGATGCCGAGCATGTCTTTGCTTATAGGCGTAATATTGCAGGCTTTTAGCGCTTCAGAAAGCTTCTGGTTTTCATAGACTGTTTCAGTCATTTCATCAGCGTAGCTTTCGCGCGTAATAGTGAATTCAAGCGGAGTGTCCTGAAGACTTGCCCATTTTTTGTCGGCATAGGCGTCTTTCATCGGGTCATTTGCTTTAAGCGCATCAGCCTGAAGCAGAAGAAATTCAGAAAAATCTTTGTTTGTAGAAGTTTCTGCTGCCTTTTTGAGTTGAGCCGCGGCAAGCGAAAATTCCCTTGCGAAAGCCTCTGTGTAGTCAAGAGCCTTAAGCTCGTTCCCGTTCCGTATAACAACAGAGCGCTGGTTTAAGATTTTTGCAACCTCGTCAGTTTTGCCCTGTTCAAGCATCTTGGCGAGAATCTTGTGAAATTCCTCTTTTGAAAGGTCCTGCGGATAAAGCCCCTTGCCCGGCAGTTCAGACGCATTTTTAAGCAGCGAGAATTTGTTAGCCTCGCGGTCAACAGCATTAATGCCTTTCTGGGCGTTAAAAAGCTTCTGTGCAAGTCTTGCCTTTGTTTTTTCTTCAGAAGAGCCTTCTTTTATCTGCTGCTTTAAAAAGGCACGAAAATCAAGATTCCTCGGGTC
>CAMJMF010000290.1 GCA_946406925.1 uncultured Spirochaetales bacterium
CGAAATTACTCCAGAGGTTGATGATGATCCGCGAGCCGCTTACTTTAAGCAGGTAAAGTACGGCATGTTTGTCCGAATGGCTTTAATGGCAAAACTTACAGGTTCAATTTAAGGAGAGAATATGCTTAACGTAGATACAATCAAAAACGGACTTGTTATAGACCACATAAGAGCGGGTGCCGGTTCGCGCATTTTTAACTGGCTTGGGCTTGATAAGGCAAATTATTGCGTTGCGCTTATTATGAACGTGCCTTCTAAAGACATGGGGCGCAAAGACATTATCAAGATTGATAATATCATCAACATAGATTTTTCTGTTCTTGGCGTTATCGACCCGAACATTACAGTAAATATCATCAGAAACGAAAAAATTGAGCGGAAAATCAAGCTTACATTGCCAGAAAGAGTTGAAAATGTGATAAAATGCAAGAATCCGCGGTGTATTACAAGCACAGAGCAGTATATTCCGCATGTATTTCTGCTTTCTGACAGCAATACTGCTGAATATCACTGTGAATATTGCGACGCAATTTTTCATGCCGGAGATGTCTTATAAATCTTTATAGGAAGGAAAAAATATGAAAACTTTGTTTTATAATGCCCGTCTTGTTGATGCTTACAGCGATAATGACGGCGCAATTCTGATAGAAGACGGTTTTATAACGAATGTTTTTATGGGCTTTTTGCTTCCATCTATTTTTAAGAAATTCCTTAATGAAAGTCCGGATATAAAGCTTGTTGACTGCAAAGGGCTTGTGCTTATGCCTTCTTTTGTTGATATGCACGCACATTTCCGCTATCCGGGGCAGTCGCATAAAGAGGAACTTTCCACAGCG
This sequence comes from uncultured Spirochaetales bacterium, assembly GCA_946406925.1. GTDB lineage: Bacteria > Spirochaetota > Spirochaetia > Treponematales > Treponemataceae > UBA1240. The sequence goes on from CAMJMF010000290.1 coordinate 837, forward strand.
TTAAAAGCTGCAGTAGCAGGCGGCTTCGGCACATTGCTGCTTATGCCTAATACTTCGCCTGTAGTTTCTTCGCCGGCAGAGGCTCGCTTTGTTCAGCTTCAGGCTTCTCAGTTCAAGCTTGCCGACGTAATTCAGTCAATAAGCATTACAAACCGCTTTGACGGGCTTAACTCTGACCATCTTATCAATCTTGATTCAAGCGAACATCCTGTTGTAAGCGAAGACGGCAAAGATGTTGGCGCTGCTTCTGTAATGCTTGAGGCAATGCGGAAATGCGCCAAAAACAATGTACTCGTTTCGTGCCACTGTGAAGATGTTTCTTTTGCAGAAGCAGCCCGCATACCGCGCGGAGACGTAATTACACTGCTCAAGCAGGACGAAGTTGCTCAAAGTGTTGCCCAGAACAACGGCATTGAAGAAGCAAGCCACGAAGAGCGTTTTGCCCAGATTAATAAGTGCATGCAGAATGCAGAGCAGCTGCTTGCCGCCGCCGAAGACCTTGCAACTACAAGAAATCTGTATCTTGCAGAAGTTGCGGGCTGCAACATTCATATTGCGCATGTAAGTACGGCGGCTTCTCTTGAAGCTGTTGAGCAGGCAAAAGCAAAACGCGGTTCGGCTGTTTCGTGCGAAGTCACACCGCACCATCTTGCGCTTTCAGGCTCAATGATAGAATTTGTAAATCCGCCTATCAGACCAGAATCTGACAGGCAGGCACTTATAGACGGAATAAAACGTGGTGTTGTTGACTGCATTGCCACAGACCATGCGCCTCACAGCAAAGACGAGAAAAAGCATGGCGCCTGCGGTTTTTCCGGCCTTGAGACAGCTTTTTCAGTCTGCTATTCGGAGCTTGTGCTTAAAAAGCATATAACGCTCAGCAAACTTTCTGCGCTTATGTCGGCAAACCCGGCAAAACGGCTCGGCACAAACTGCGGAATTCTCCGCCCGGGCCGTCAGGCTGATTTTGTTTTGATTGATCTGGACAAAAAATGGACTGTCGACTCTACGAAATTCTATTCAAAGGGAAAACATTCGCCGTTTAACGGTCTTACGCTTTCGGGCAAAATCATGCAGACAATTCACCGCGGAAAAGTGGTTTTCAGTGCAGACGATTTGCAGCTGGACTATCCGCGTGACGATGACCCTGAAACAGAAGCGGCTGAACAGGAAAACAAAGCCGAAGCTGAAAGCTGAAAGAGCCCGCATTGAAGCAGATATTCGTCCCCGAAGAAATTATATTTGTGCCTACTCAAGCCTGCAATCTGCGGTGCGCTCACTGCTTTGTTCCACAAAATGCAGACAAACTGAATCTAGAAAAGGCTCTTGAATTTTTGCACTCAGCAATTGAAAACGGAATTATGCGCATAGGTTTTTCTGGCGGAGAACCTTTCTTGGCGCTTGATTTTGTGTGCGCGGTTGTGCAGAAAACTGTGGAAGCCGGCGCTTATTTTGACCGGCTGATGACAAACGCTGTTGCTTTTGATGATGATTCAAGCATGAAAAACGCCTTGAAGCGGCTTTTTGATGCCGGCTTTGACGGCGTGTTCGGCATAAGCTTTGACGCTTTTCATGCCCAAAAAGTGGAAAAAATTGCCGCGTTCATCAAAGAAGTTGAAGCTCTCTGGCAGGAGCGCAATCACGTTTCGCTTGTCTGTACAAAAAAAGCTTCTGCAAACGCAAAAACGCTTGAAATGCTGCATGAGCTTGCAGAAAAGCTGGACTTAAGCTTTGACTATGGCGGGGCTGAATGTGAAATTGGCTCAGAACGCGGG
>CAMJMF010000291.1 GCA_946406925.1 uncultured Spirochaetales bacterium
CAACGGAGCACCGGCAAATACGGTCAAGATAAATGGAGCCGGCTTGTTATTCAGATAACAACGCTTCCAAGCACCAATTGTTGCTGAACCAGAAGTTCCAATTCCGATTGCAGACCCAAGAGCTGCAATACCGAGAGCAGCACCTGCACCTAATAAACCAAAATTCATGTCCATCTCCTATATTTATGCTATATCTTTGGCAGCTGCATATGCAGCATGCTACTTTTATTCTGAGAACGGCTTATATTTATAGCCGGCCCAAGCCATTCCTACATGGCTTGTAAACTCAAGTGTATTCAAACGTACGCCGTGAACAATAACTGACAGGGCATTTAATACCATATTCAATCCATGACCAAATACAAGTAATAAAATACCAAAGAAAATCAGGAAATTGCCCAGCATCGGCCCGGCCATTTGATTGACAGTCTGTGCAATAGCAGAACCGGCTAGCGCAACAGCCCAAAGACGGATGTACGAAACAATATCAGAAAAGAAGTTAATTACTCCAAGCAAAACTGAAATAATATTCTTCAAGCTTTCCAATATACTCTTTCCGATACTTCCTTCGTAATTTGAAAACACAAAACTTAAAGCGAAACCGCCGCCAATCATAAAAAGAACTGCATTATGCATTGGGAATTTCTCTGCTGAAACAATCAGCATCAAAACAACATAAAACATTCCCCATAAAATTGACAACGAACCAATATCCGCCAGAAGCTTCAAAGATTTCTCTTTTATATTCCGCAGTAAAGCAATTACATGTCCTATCGACATCTGCACTAAAGCCAATATAAAACAGAAAATCTGCAAGTTCATGTCCCGTTCAGGATTTCCAGGCGCAAACACAGGCAGAGCCAGATTTTGCAGACACACCGGCAACTTTTCAGCTTCAATGCCGAACCAAGAACAGTTGACAGCACCCCATACAACGGTTGCCAATGCCCAGACAATAAGCAGAATCATTGCAGGCGGAACTTCTTTCTTGGTAATTTTCGATTTTGCAGCAAGTATTAAGCCTATAACAAGCATGAGCATACCATAACCTGCATCGCCGAAAATCATGGCAAAGAAGATTACCAGGAAGATCAAGAACCATGCGCTGATATCAAACTCATGGTAGCCAGGCACTGTTCCTAAAAAGTCCATAACAGGATAAAGAATCTGTACCGCTTTGCTGTTTTTCAGTTTTGTCGGTACATTATCTTCTTCTGTAGGATCATCAGCATAAATTGCCCAAGAATTCTCTGCCGCAACCTTCTTCAAAGAAGCAAGCTCAGGCTCAGGAACAAAGCCGGAAATCCAGGCAAGAGCAGTTCCAGTCTCACCTTCTTCCTTTCCCATTCCTGAATAGACATTCTCAAACTCTATTTCTTTTTCAAGCTGCTTCATGCTTTTCTTGATATTGTCTTTGAATCCAACAAAAGTATTAAGTTTCTTGTTGATATCAACAATATCATTTTTAGCAGAAGCTACTTCTTCTTTTAAAATCTTTGTAGATTTCTCAGGAAGACTGACAAGTCTTGCTTCTGTAGGCATCTTAAGCTGTGAATTATCAGCAGAATAAGCGATGCAGCGGCAGATGTTCTTATCCTGATTTACAACTATAGTATGAACATCTTCAGGAATGTCATAATATTTTGAAACAGGAATTTCATATAGATATAGATCCAAGTCTTTATCTTTTAAGAAATTAAAATCATCTGGATTTACATCACCCCATTTGGTAAACCGCTCAAGTTCCCGGTTATTCTTGATGATAACTTCCTCTGACTTCTTTTTATTATCAAGAAGCAGATTTATCTCATCTACATGCTTCTGAACCTCAAGTTTATCTAAGTCAGCACTAGAACAACCCTTTTTCTTTGGAGCTTTTATTTCATCCAAAGCAAGAGAAGCTCTTTCAAAGCTTGAAAAATCAGCTTTCAAAGATGCAAGTTCTTTACTGTTACCCAAAACTGTTTCAAGATGCATAACACCTGCTTTACGCAAGTTTTCAAGTGCAACTTTACGCTCGTTTTTCAGCACTATAAGAGAGACTTTTTTCATAGGTACAATCATTCTGCACTCTCCTTTGCTGCAGCCTGTTCAAGACTTTTCTTAGAAATCTTTCCACGAACAACAGCCGCAACCTGCTGATCACCAAGATAAACAGTGATTTTCTTTATATTTGCCTTTGTTTCAGGTATCTTAACCTTTTCAAAAAGATTTACACGCTGTGTTGTTACACGCAGCTCCTGCGACAAAAGCTCAACCTGCTTGTCAAGAACCTGTGCCTCCAAATCCATAGAAAGCACCTGCTCCATTTTATCAGCTGCAAGGTCTATCCAAAGCGGCGTCTTATAAAGGTCATAATCTCCGCGGGAGAAATTTGCACCTTCATAAACCGGAATAATTACACCTGCTATATTGCCAGTTCCTTTCTTAATGTCAGAAACTGTAACCATATCAGGCGTAAAAGCTTCCCGCTCTCCAAAAACAGCAATCCACTTCTTGAATTCTGCTTCAAGAGCCTGCCTCTTAGCTCTAACTTCTTTAGCCCGTGCGTCAATAGTACGTATTTCTGTTTGCAGCTGTTGTTTTTTAAGCAGAAGAGTC
>CAMJMF010000292.1 GCA_946406925.1 uncultured Spirochaetales bacterium
TGACGGTGTAATTTCCAGTGAATCATTGGACGAAGAAAGTTATTCTGACGGACTTTTGGAATATCCGCAGTATACGCGGCCGGAAGTCTATAAAGGCATGCGTGTGCCGGAAGTGCTTTTGTCAGGCCATCACGAAAATATCCGTAAATGGCGCTTAAAACAAAGACTGGCAAAAACTCTTGCGGTAAGGCCGGATTTAATTGCGGCTGCACGGCAGGCCGGAACTCTTTCGAAAGAAGCTGAGTTAATGATAGGCGAGCTGACCGGATTTGCGGTTGCTAAGCCAGAAAAGAAGCGTAAAAGACGTATTCTTGAAAAAACAGGAGACAAAGATGGACATAATTAAGACTATCGAAGCTGCTCAAACAAGAGATGACATTGCACCTTTCAAAGTTGGTGATACTGTAAAAGTATACTTCAAAATTATTGAAGGTAAAACAGAACGTGTTCAGGTATATGAAGGTTTGGTTATCTGCATTAAAGGTGCAGGCGTTTCAAAGACTTTCACTGTTCGCAAGAACTCTTATGGCGTAGGCGTTGAACGTGTTTTCCCGATCAACTCACCGCGCATTACTAAAGTAGAAGTTGCACGTCCTGGTAAAGTTCGTCGCTCTAAGCTTTATTACATTCGTGATAAAATCGGTAAAGATGCAAAAATTAAAGAGCTTATTTCATCAAAAAAAGCTGACTAATTTTGCAAGATGTCTCTGTGTGTGTAGAAAGGTTGCATAATGGCTGATATTTTTACACATGCAGTTACACACATTTCTTTAGATAAAGCCGCTCTTTCTTCAACAACTACTTTGAAGGATGGCGGCTTTGTTTTTGTCCGGGTTTTGGGGCAGAAACCGGACGGAAAAGTGCTTGTTTCTTTTGCAGGCAATGTATTTGAGGCTGATTCTAAAATTGCAGGCGGCTTAAAGCAGGGTACGGCTTTTAAGGCTCAGCTTAAGATTACAAACGGAAACGTTAACCTTATTCCGGTAAAAGCTGAAACGTCAGAAGCTTTTATGGTTGCAGACAAATCTCAGTCTTTATACGTTTCTATGTGCTCGGCGCTCGGGCTTGCACCAGATGAAACCTCATTAAAGCTTCTTCAGTTTATGCGCGAAAACGGCGCATATTTCACCAAAGATGAGCTTCAGGCATTACAGAAAAAAGCAAAGAAATTCGGTTCAAAAGCGGCAAAAATGGCTGAAATTGCAGCTTTTCTTAAGTCAAAGGGCATTGAGCCGGACGATGAGGCTATTGATGAAATATTCTCACTTTTTGATGATTCAGCTAAAAAAAAGAAATCAAAAAACATTTCAGACGCTCAGATTAAAACTGCAACAGGCTCGTTCTTAGACCTGCTTTATCAGAACCCTGAAGCGGTTTTAAAGGCAAAAAAAGGCCTGCTTACATTGTCCAATCATCTTGGCAACGAAAATACACATTGGATTGTGCTTCCTTTTGAAAAAGAAATGGACGGAGCTTTGTGGCAGGGCAATATCAGACTGCTTTTAGATAAGTCAATTCATTCTGTTAAAAAGTTTTATATAAATGCTAAAAATAATGAAAAATCCTTGATTTTTGAATTTTTTCCGCCGAAAAATATGCATAGGGTATTTGTAATTCGTTATGCTGTTGAACCCGAAGTTTCAGAAAACGAGGTGGGACGTTTTACGAAGATTCTTGAGAACATTTTTGCTGCAGAGGGGCGCAGTCTTGAAATTGTTTATGACAAGAATCTTCTTGATGAATACTTTGTTGACAGCAGGCTGTTCATAAAAGGAGTGGATGAGGAAGCATGAGCAAAAAAGTTGCGGTCGCGCTTTCTTACCCCGACGGGGCTGAAGCTCCTTTTATTGTCGCTAAAGGCAAAGGTGATTATGCCGAACGGATTATCGAAATAGCCGAAGAAAATTCTGTATATTTAGTTAAAGAAGATTTGACGGCAGAAATTCTATCGTTGTATGAAATCGGTGAATATATTCCGCCGGAAACCTACGAAGTTATAGCAGGAATTTTTGCATTTTTGCTCAGGATGCGTGATGAACAAAATTAACAGTGATTTGCTTGAACTTGGTATGAAATTTTCAGCTCCGGTATTTTTTGATGACGGAAAACATATGTTTCTGGCAGAAAAAAAGCCTGTGCGTAAATTCCATCTTGAAACATTGCAGCGCTGGCACATTCCTTATGTGGTTACATACGGAAAACTGCTCCCGAAAGCCTCAATTGACCTTGACGAGCTCTTAGGTGCTCCAGAGGAACTTGAAGAGCTTGAAACTGAAGAGACAACTTCTTCAGGCGCATTTGCAGTTCCACATAATGATGAAGATGATTTGTCAGAAACTTATGTCGGCCCTATTGACGAGAATCCTCTGTTTATAAGCTATTGCGAATTGATTTCCGCAATGGGTATGATTATTGAGTCAATTCGTGCTGATTCTTCAGCTGATATTGTTCAGTATGTTGAAAGCCTTTCAGACCAGCTCTACAGCCTGATTGAAAAGAACGCAAGTTTTGTAACAGGCTTTTTGCTTATGGGCGAAGTTAA
>CAMJMF010000293.1 GCA_946406925.1 uncultured Spirochaetales bacterium
CTTCATAAAATCCATGCAGTCCATGCAATACGCAATTTGTCGCCGCATTATTTGCCCTCCTGTTGTTGCAGCAGTTCCAGCTTGTCGTTCAAGTCTGCAATAACTGCCGCAGATTCATCTTCTGTTTTGTCGTATTTGCCTTTTAAGCCGTTCAATTCAGAAATAATGTGTTCTTTGCATCCAGCAATACAGCGTGTTAAATTGTCGCTTAAAACATTTATAACTTCCTGCCGCCTCGTTCCTTCGTCGCTGGAGAGTGCAAGAGCTATAACCTGGTCGCTTACAGCTTCCGGCACATCCAGCAATTTATTCATCAGCTGATCCACAAAACTAAAAAGCCGTGCAACAACAAAGTCTTTGGGTATTTGCAGCATTCGTCTTTCTTGTGTTTTTTGTTCGCGCTCGTCGGCGGCTGTTAAATCTCGCAAAATTTTTGCGTAGTCACCAATGCCCTTTACATCGCCGTAGTGTTTAATCAAATCACCAATCGTCATGTTCAGCATGGACGCAGCTTTGTTTTGCGCTGGCACTTGTTTTAAGTCTTCTTTTGTGTTTCGCTCCGGCAAGGGAAGGGCTGTTGCAGGGCTGTTTTGGATTTCTTCTGTTGCCTGGTTTAAAGTTCGCTCTAGTTCTTTTGCTTGCAGGGCCGCTTTTTGTTTTTCTCTATGCTTATCTAAATACGCACGGTTCAGCGGGTTATCAGTATCTAGTTTGCCGCCGCTGTTTAGTATGAGAGTACCATTTTTTATTTTCCCGCTTATGGCCATACGCGAAACGCCAGCCATCCGTGCAAATTCCGCCGCTTTTACTTCCATTACAAAAATTGTAAATGTTGACAATATAACTCGCTATACCAATGTAAACTTTTTGTAAACCTAACACAGAACATGGCACACAAAAAACAAAACGCACCCGCCGCCGAATAATTGCATATAGGTGCGGGGGTTTTCCAGTACCTTTTTATTGATTTCTTTTTTGTTTGCGGTTGGTAAATATCGGTAAAACAATTAAATATTTTGTTGGTAAAGTAGTAAAAGAATTTTGGTAAGAGTTTACAAACTTTTTTCTGAAACAAAAGTTTAATAATATGTAAAAATTTTTTATTAAAAAAACTTTACACAAGTAATATAAATTACTTTACCATTTTACTATTAAAAAACTTGTAAAATGTTGTATTATAAAGAGTTATAAAGTAAAGTAAAATGTAAAGTTTTGAAGATAAAAAAAAAGAGAAAAAAAATCATTTTTCATTTTTTTGATTTTTTTTCTCTTTTTGGGTAGGTAAAATTTTTTTTAAAAGCAAAAACCGCCACAGTGTTAATCAAAAAGTTTTTCTACAGCATCGCCAGTAGAAGCAATATGCGCAAGCCCGTTTTCAACAGAAAATTGCGTATAATAATCAGTCATTGCAACATTGGAATGGCCCACAAGTTCACGCACTAATTCACCAGATAGGGTTCTACGCATTTGCGTTATGTATGTATATCTTAGTGAGTGGGGGCTTAATTTACGCCCTTTTTGTTCTATTCCAGATTTTAAGATTGCCATAGAAAAAGATTTTTCTGCCTGGTCTATTCTGATTGGTAAATTATTACAGGTAAATAAAAAATCATCATTTGTTTTATTTTGTTTTAATATATAGTTTTGAACTTGTGTTATTACGTTTTCTGGAAGTAAAACTATTCTTGCTTTTGTATCTAAAAGAGAACCTTTTTTATTAAAGTTTGTCCGCATTCCATTTTTCTTACAGAATCCGTCTATGACAAGGGCTTTTTTATCAAAAATAAACTGCCGGGGGGTTAATGCTCTTGCTTCACTTAGGCGCAATCCTGCAAAAATGCAGCAGGTGAAAAATAAAAACATTGTTTCAGAATCAGTATAAGGATTTGAAAAATTTTCTTTTAGAAAAAGTTGTTTTAATTCAGCAGGGTAAAAAATATCTTTTTTTCGCGACTTTGGCGCGAATGCCGGAAAGTTTGGACGCATTACCTTTACCCCGTACCATACAGCTTCATCAAAGATTTCGCCAAAAATGGAAATATACCTGGCTTTCCATGAACCAGACTTCTTTAAAGAAAAAAGATAGTTCCCGACTTGATCTACTGTAATATCGGTAATGCTATAATCACCCCATTTTTTTATAATATGATTTATATAAATCCTTCCGTCTTTTATCGTTTCTTCCACAATAGAGCGGCCTAATTGTTCACGGCGCATAAGGTGAGGGCTTCCAGGAATATACATATTATTTGCAATGTCTTTTACAAGCGTTGATTTTTCTTTTATTGCCGGCAAACTTGAAACAAAGGCCAACGCTTCAGCTTTTGTTTTGCAATTTTTGCAGATTTTTTGTCTTTGAATGTTACCTTCTTTGTACCAGTAATAATATCTTTTTGTAGATTTCCCATTTTTACCAACAACTGTTTTTTGGAAAATATGATATTCCATGTCGAAAACCAACCTTTTATTTACATTTCATTAACATTTTTTAGCAGCTTTTTGGCTGAATTATGCTAATTAGTAGTAATATAATA
>CAMJMF010000294.1 GCA_946406925.1 uncultured Spirochaetales bacterium
GCTTTCAGTAATTTCAATATTGATTTTGTCGTGCGCAATTCCGGCATTATCAATCCGCGTGCAGATTTCTTTGACAATATCGCAGACATCAAAATCTGAGCGCGAAATGTTTATGGACTGTGAAACTTCATAAAAGCCGTTCGCTTTCATGAACTTCATCTTCTCAAGCACCTGCTCAAGAACATAAAGGTCAACTTTATAAATCAGATTTGCTTCTTCAAGAATAGGAATAAAATCTGCCGGTGAGAGAAAGCCCTTTACAGGATCAATCCAGCGGGCAAGTGCTTCTTCATCGCAGACGCGGGTATTTGCCGCGCGTACAATCGGCTGATAGTAGACTTTAATCCACTTTTCTTTTAAAGCCCTGTCAAGGTTGTCGATTATGTACTGCTTCTTTTCGTTTGCTTCTATAATGGAAATATCATAATAGCTGTAAGCAGATTCTTTAATGCTTTTGATTGGGTCACATGCAATTTTTGCACGGTCGCAGGCAATATTGATGGCAACGTCTTCTGTATCGAAAAGGTAGATTCCTATATGGATGGTTACTGTCTGAGACTGTTCGCTGTTCTGACCTAAGTTTTTGCATTCTTCTATAAGTTTTTTAAGAACGTCTTCAAGATTTTCTTCTTCGGTGATAACTGCAAAATGGTCTCCGCCTACGCGGCAGCAGTTTTCTATGTCGAAAAAGGTGATGAGAATTTGGGCGAGAGACTGCAGAAGCGCGTTGCCTGCCTCAAAGCCGAATCTATGGTTAAAGGCCTTCATGCCGTTAAGGTCTATAAAAAGAAGAACTGGAAGTTTATGCGACGTTGCCATGCTTTCTTTTTTTGCCGCAGCAAGATTCAGAAAGTGCATCATATTCGGCAAGCCTGTAAGATAGTCGACTAAATTCACATCCATGATTATTTATTATACCCCAGAAATTTGAAAAAGCAATAAAAGATTCTAGATTTGTTGTGCTTCTGCAAGGAAACACCGTATTGGATTTCTACCAGGCTGAATCTCATCTCAATGATTTTCTTTGCAGAATCTATGATATGATGTAAAATATAACCATATTTATGGAAAACCTCTTATATAGCGAAGTTCACTTAATCTGCATCATAATTGTTTCTCTTGAAATCATTCAGGCAATCAAAAGTATAGACAAATCGCCGGGAATGAGACTTTTTGTTATATGCTTTGCGTTTATAGATTTATCTTTTGTTTTTAATCTGCTGTTAAGGTTTGCGGAAAATTCCGGCAGACCTGTTCTGCTTGTGCCGACAAGGCAGTTTTATTATTTGTTTTTCGGTTTAGGCGCGTTTACATGGTTTGTCTATTCAGAATATCAGTTCTCGCTAAAACGGCTTGGCAAAAAGCATCTAATTCTTGCCTCAGTGCCGTTTTTGCTTGCAGAAGTTCTTATGCTTTCTAGCATAGGCTTTTCGGTTGATGCTCTCGCAAAACAAGAAACAATGCAGCTGGTTTCTTTAGGCGTTGGCTGCGGTTATATGTCGGCTTCCGGCGCACGCGCATGTGTAAAGGCTTTTATCAAGAAGAACTACCTTAAAAAAGACGAATATCTTATGATTGGGCTGTTTGCGCTTGTTGCGCTTGTGTGCGCGTTTTTGCAGATTCTTATAAAGGTGTCTGTTTCGCTTGTTGTAGAAGGCACATCTCTCTGCGTGCTCATGCAGCAAAGGGCGCTGCCGCTTGTCTGCGCAGGCGAGACAATCTGCGCGGTTCTGCTTTATCAGAAACATCAGGAAAAGCTCATATCGCGCGACCCGCTCACCGGCATCACAAACCGCATTCAGCTTGTGCAGTATCTTTCAAATAAAATGAACAACCACACACAGTCGCTTTATCTGATTATGATGGACATAAACGGCTTGAAAAAGATTAACGAAGCTTATGGCCACAGTCAGGGCGACGCGGCGCTGATTCAGGTTGCGGACGCTTTAAAAGAAACCGTACCGCGTAATTTCTTGATTTCTAGATACGGCGGCGATGAATTCGTAATTACAGGCGAAATCTCGACTGAAGAGCAGATTCTAATAATAAACGAAGGAATTAAGCGCAACGTAGACCGCCGTAACGACGCGAACAACCGCCCCTGGAATGTTTCAGTCTGCATAGGCTTTGCCAAATACACCCAGAACATGACCTGCGTCTCCGACTTTCTCTCCGAAGCCTACGCCTCCCTGTGCGCCGCAAAGAAAAGCCAGAATATAAAAAACTAAAGGATTATAAAATGAAAAAATTAGTTTCGTTTATGCGTGCTGTAGTAATTGACTGTTTTGTTGCAGTAGCTCTTTTTTTTGGAGGTTCATATTTGTCGTTAGGAATATTTGGTTCTGAAGAATATACATTATTGTCTGTATGTATTTTTTCCTTTACAGGTATTTTGATTTTTTTATATTTGGTATGTACGAATATAAAAAAACGAAGTCTAGGTTTTGTTTTGGTCGGTTATGAATATTTATGTGAAAAAGGCAAATGGAGAATTTTTGCCGCAAATTTAATATATTACGTTCTTGCAGTTACAT
>CAMJMF010000295.1 GCA_946406925.1 uncultured Spirochaetales bacterium
TCTTTGTTTTTGGAATAACCTCATGCGAAAAGAGCCATTCTGTCACGGAAAAGCCCCATTCCATGACTAATTCGGCTTATTATTTACCAATTCCATATACGCCATGTGATTTATTATGAATTCGAGATTAGAAATGTTTTTTGTAATTGATTCTTCATCATGAGCTGTAAGAATTACTAAAAAACAACAGTCTTTATATCTTGTATAAGCACATATTTCGTAATTATTCTCTTTGCTAATTTTATAGGCAAAGATTTTCTTTTTTTCAATATTTTTCAATTGATATTCATTAACCTTATGACCGTTATTTTTATATGAATTCGTATCAAAAGAAATGAATTTTTCTAATTCGGTATCTGAATCATCATTTAATTTCTGGGTGTTTATATAAATGATGGGAGTATTACCGCCGAATTTTTTACCATCTTCGTAAAACAGCCCATAAATTCCATATCGAGCTAAACTTTCTTGATCCATACTCCAGCCTTGTGGTGCTGAAACCATACAAGCCCAATTAGGTCCGTATAAAATGCCACCGGCAAGTTTCTCTTGTGCAAACATAAACACAGACAACACAAAAATAAATGAAAGACTTACAATTAATTTCTTTTTCATTTTTTTCTCCATCCTGCACTATCGCAGTATACTTTTCGTTTCTACAAAAAAGTATAAATGCACTCCCCCATTCCCGCAAGAAAAATAAAGCACACACACAAGTTGCACCACAAGAGCATTCCAGCTATTACGGTAAATCTAAAAAATGCGGCAGCGGCAAGGAAAGCAAGCGGCGGCGAGGTGCTTGCAAGGATCGCAAGCAAATTTTCGTAGAAAATTTGCGCAGTCGGATTCCTATTACCTTGCACTGCGCCGAGCTGACGCGCTTTCCTGAAAGCGGACGCATTTTTTAAAGATTAATCTAAATGATGAAAGAACATCATGTTGTACTTTATTGATGTAATTTATTTTTCCCCTTATACTGAAACCTCAAGCTACTTTCAGCCGGAGGATTAAAATGACATACGCTGATGTTTTGGTGAATGCACAGAGCTGCATGGGTAAATGGTGCAAGGCATGCAATATATGCAATGGAAAGGCCTGCGGAAATCAGATTCCGGGCCCGGGTTCAAAGGGCATCGGCGACACTGCCTTCCGCAACTATTCAAAGTGGCAGGAAATCCGCGTGAACATGGACACGCTCACAGAAAACAAGCCTGTCGACACAAATTTTGAGATTTTCGGCAGACAGTTCAAGTACCCGTTCTTTGCTGCCCCAGTCGGCGCGGTCAACACACACTACAGCGACAAATACAACGACCTGACTTATAACAATGTTCTGGTTTCATCATGCGCCAAAGAAGGCATTGCAGCTTTTACCGGCGACGGCGTTGACCCAAAAGTTATGCAGTACGCTTCTGACGCCATCAAGCTTGCAGGCGGAACCGGAATTCCTACAATCAAGCCATGGAACATCGACATAATTTCAGAAAAAATTGCACTCGCCAAAAAGGCTGAATGCTTTGCAATGGCAATGGACGTAGACGCCGCCGGGCTTCCGTTCCTTAAGAACATGACGCCGCCTGCCGGAAGCAAAAGCGTAGAAGAACTTGCAGAAATAATTAAGCTTGCCGGAAAGCCCTTCATTGTAAAAGGAATTATGACAGTGAAAGGCGCGCTCAAGGCAAAAAAAGCCGGCGCAAGCGCTATTGTTGTTTCTAACCACGGCGGCCGTGTGCTTGACCAGTGCCCTGCTACGGCAGAAGTGCTTGCAGAAATTGCAGACGCGCTTAAAGGCAGCATGAAAATCTTTGTAGACGGCGGCATCCGCACAGGCACAGACATTTTTAAGGCACTTGCACTCGGCGCAGACGCAGTACTCATCTGCCGCCCGTTTGTAACGGCTGTTTACGGCGGCGCAGAAGAAGGCGTAAAGCTCTACATTGAAAAGCTCGGTGCAGAACTCAAAGACGCCATGCAGATGTGCGGCGCACACAGCCTAAAAGAAATCACCAGAGATATGGTGCGCATATAATGCAGATGAATCCCAAAAAGCTAGCAGCTTTAGTTGCGGCAGCTTTTTGGGATTCACATTTTTCAACAGGAGCAAATTAAAAATGGTTTTATTTTTCTTTATTTTATTAATTGCAGAAATTATCGCTTTTATAATCACAAAAAAATTGATGCGCACCAGACAATCAAAAAAAGGACTTAAGTTTATGGTTATAATTGCTTTTCTTGTGCTTTTTGTTATTACCCTGAAATTTGTGCTGTTTCCGCCGGTAAAAGAAATTCCAGTTACAGGTGAATACAAGATTGCTTCAGAAGATTATTGGCTTGACGAAGACAAAGCTGACCCATATCTTGCAGACGGAACTCTCCGCCAGCTCCAGGTGCGGAAATGGTATCCGCTTGACTGCAATGTGCAGCGCCCGGTAATCATAGCTTCTCACGGTTCATGCGGAACTATAGACAACAACCTGACTTTGTACCGCGAACTTGCAAGCCACGGCTATATAGTGCTTGCGCCGGCGCA